>WLMZ01000189.1 GCA_009726095.1 Actinomycetota bacterium | reverse complement strand
GATGACGAGCATGATCACGACGGCCATGATCACGACGGTCATGATCACGACCACGACCACGATCACAACCACTAGGAGACCAGCGAATGCGCCCCATGCTCGAACCAGTGCGTAACTACTACGTGCCCAACGTGATTGAAACGACGAGCCGCGGCGAGCGTCATTCCGATCTCTACTCGCGCATGCTGCGCGAGAACATCATCTTCATCCCCACCGCCATTGACGACACCGTTGCCAACCTGGTCTGTGCTCAGCTCATCCATCTCGAGAGCGAGAACCCCGACAAGGACATCAACATCTACATCAACAGCCCGGGTGGAGACATCACGGCGTTGTTCGCGATCTACGACACGATGCAGTTCATCAAGAACGACATCGCCACCATCTGCCTGGGTCAGGCAGCGTCTGCGGCTGCTGTGTTGCTCGCCGCCGGCACCAAGGGCAAGCGTCTGGCGCTTCCCCACGCTCGCGTGCTGTTGCACCAGCCGTGGGGCCAGGTGGGCTACGGGCAGGTCACCGACCTCGAGCTGGCAGCCAAGGAAATCCTGCGTATGCGCGATCTGCTCGAGCAGATTCTTGCCGAGCACACCGGCCAGAGCGTCGAGAAAATCCACGCAGATACCGACCGCGACTTCGTGATTGAAGCGCCACAGGCCGTCGAGTATGGCATCATCGACGAAGTGATCACGTCTCGCTCGGCTGTCGACCGCACCGGTCCCATCCGCTAACCGTCAGCTAGGGGGCCTCGTGGCGAAGTTTGGTGACACCGGCGAACTGCTGAAGTGTTCGTTCTGTGGCAAATCGCAAAAGCAGGTGAAGAAGCTCATCGCCGGTCCCGGCGTGTACATCTGTGATGAGTGCATCGACCTCTGCAACGAGATCATCGAAGAGGAGCTCACCGAGACCAGCGAGCTGCGCTTCGAGGACCTGCCCACGCCCCGCGAGATCCGTTCCTTCCTCGACGAATACGTCGTGGGCCAAGACGATGCCAAAAAGATCCTGTCGGTCTCGGTGTACAACCACTACCGGCGCATCCAGCACCAGCAAAACGCTGGAGTCGGCCGCCGCGACGAGGTCGAGCTCGCCAAGAGCAACATCTTGCTGCTCGGCCCCACGGGGTGCGGCAAGACCCACCTGGCCCAGACCCTGGCGCGCATGCTCAACGTGCCGTTCGCCGTGGCCGATGCCACAGCGCTGACCGAGGCGGGCTATGTCGGCGAAGACGTCGAGAACATCCTCCTGAAGCTGATCCAGGCCGCCGACTTCGATGTGAAGAAGGCCGAGACCGGCATCATCTACATCGACGAGATCGACAAGATCGCACGCAAGAGCGAGAACCCTTCCATCACCCGCGACGTCAGCGGCGAAGGCGTGCAGCAGGCGTTACTCAAGATCCTCGAGGGCACGGTTGCCTCGGTGCCGCCCCAGGGTGGACGCAAGCACCCCCATCAGGAGTTCATCCAGATCGACACGACCAACGTGTTGTTCATCTGCGGTGGAGCGTTCGCCGGGCTCGAGCAGATCATCGAGCACCGCATCGGCCACAAGGGCATGGGCTTCAACAGCGTCGTGCGTTCGAAGGTCGACAAGGACCCCGGCCTGCTGTTTGGTCAGGTGCTACCCGAGGACCTGCTCAAGTTCGGCATGATCCCCGAGTTCATTGGCCGTTTGCCGATGATCGGTGCCGTACGCAGCCTCGATCACGACGCGCTCGTACAGATCCTCACCGAGCCGAAGAACTCCCTGGTCAAGCAGTATCGCAAGGTCTTCGAGTTCGAAGACGTCGAACTGGAGTTCACGCCGGCCGCCCTCATTGCCATCGCCGATCAGGCGTTGTTGCGTGGCACCGGAGCCCGCGGCCTGCGTTCCATCGTCGAAGAAGTGCTGCTCAACACGATGTACGAGCTGCCCGGCCGCAGCGACATCGGCCGTGTCACCATCGATGAGGACACAGTACGGACCAAGGTGAACCCCACGTTGGTCCCACGCGAGCCCGTGCGGGCTACTCGCCCGCGCCGCGCCGCTTCCTGAACGGCCTGCACGCCGAAAGCTGGACATTCGGCGCTGTGGCCCTGCCGAGTCGGCCCTAGGGTTGTCAGCCAATGAACTACTCCGAAGCACTCGACTATCTCGATGCCCATGCCGTCTACGAAAAGACCGGGCAGATCGAGGCCCCGTCACTGGGCAACATCGAACGACTGCTCTCGGTGATGGGCGACCCACAGCACACCTACCCGGTGATCCACGTCACCGGTACCAACGGCAAGGGGTCGACATCGCAGATGATCACTCGCTTGCTGATGGCGCATGGGCTCACGGTGGGCACGTATTCCAGCCCGCACCTCGAGCGCATCAACGAGCGCATGTCGCACAACTGCGAGCCGATCGACGACGAGGAGTTCGGCGACCAGGTCGGCTCGGTGGCCGATCTCGAGATCGTGGCCGGCGTTCGACCCTCGTATTTTGAAATCACCACGGCGGCCGCGTTGCGGTGGTTCTCTGATATCGCAGTCGACGTCGCCGTGGTCGAGGTCGGCCTACTCGGTCGATGGGACGCCACCAACGTGGTCGACGCGCAGGTGGCGGTCATCACGAACGTGGCCTTGGACCACATGGAGTTCGCCGGGCCGACCAAGCTGGACATTGCCCGCGAGAAGGCTGGCATCATCAAACCCAACAGCGCAGTGGTGGTTGGTGAGACCGATCCCGAACTCGTCGAGGTGTTCCGCGAGGCCGGTGGGGCAGTCGTGTTGGAGCGTGGTGAGCAGTTCGACTGTCTCGAGAATCAGCTGGCGGTTGGCGGGCGTCTGGTCGACCTGCGCACACCGACCACGGTGTACTCCGATCTGTTCATTCCGTTGCACGGCCGCCATCAGGGCGACAACGCTGCTGTGGCATTGACCGCAGTTGAAGCGTTCTTCGCCTCACCCGTGCCAGAGGAGTTGGTGATCGAGGCGTTCGGGAGCGTGGTCATGCCGGGTCGATTCGAGGTGTTGAATCATCTTCCGCTCGTCATCGTCGATGGCGCGCACAACCCGGCTGGTGCCGACACGTGCGCCCAGGTGTTCTTCGAGG
>WLMZ01000188.1 GCA_009726095.1 Actinomycetota bacterium | reverse complement strand
CAATCAGTTCTCGCACACGCATCATTGCCGCCTTTCGTCTTACACATCAGTCTTGCCGATGGAGTCAGTGTTCATCCAGCCAAGTCGGTGCTTGCTCCAACAGAAACAGGCTGACGTCCTTGCAGCGGTCCAGTGTGACGCACAACGGTTCGTCGAGGCTGGCATACACGTCGGCCAGTTCGATGGACAGGCGAGCCACAATCGACAGGCTGCGCTCGGGGGCGTCGGTGACGCTGGCGAAGGAGTCGATGGCCGACACCTCAACCGGCAGGTCGATGCCCCCCACGCCGGCAAGCTCGGTGGCGAGGATGAGCAGGTCGGGCGGGTGCACCAGCGGTGGCAGTGTCCAGGTGAAGTGCACGGGGAACGCAAAGCCGGCCGGGGGCTGGTCGTCGGGGTCGTCCATTTTCATGACCTCGTCCTCGAAACCCAACAGCGCTCGCGGGTCGACCTCGAGCGACAGGTGCAGGTCGATGGGGCCGCTGCATGCTTCCTCGGGGTGCAGGTCCACCTCCCACAGTTGGCGCAGGGAGTACGTCTCCACGAAGTGGCGCTCGTCGTGCACATGGAAGCCATGGTCGATGGCGTGACTCTTTACATCGGCGATGAAGCCGGCAACATCGATGACAGCCAACATGGACCCTTCTGCTCGAAAGCTACTCAAGCGCTGATGTGACACTACCCTGAAGGCGATGTATCAGGACGTGCTTGCGTTGTTTGCGACGATTGCCAACGCAGTGGGTGCGGGCCTGCGCAACATCGACGACTGGGGCCCATCGGGCCAGCGCGATGGTCAGTACGCGGCCGATCTCGTGGCCGACCACATCGTGCTCGATGCCCTTGGCGCGGCCGGTTACGACGTGCTGTCCGAGGAGAGCGGGCTTACGTTGCGGGGCGGTCACTCGATTGTGATGGTGGACCCGCTCGACGGCTCCACAAACGCCAGTCACGGTGTGCCGTGGTACGCCACCTCGTTGTGTCTCGTGAATGAGGCCGGTGATGCCGTTGCGGCGCTGGTGCGCAATCAGGCCGACGGCACCACCTACACGGCGTCGCTGGGTAACGGAGCGTGGTGTGGACCGGATCGATTGTGGTCGACCGAGTGCTCCGATGTTGGCGAGGCGTTCATCGGTCTCAGCGGCCTGCCGCCGCGCCACCTCGGCTGGCGCCAGTTCCGCGCATTCGGCGCAGTTGCGCTGGACCTGTGCCTGGTGGCATCGGGATCGCTCGATGGCTTCATCGATTGCAGTGTCGACGCGCACGGTGTGTGGGACTACGCCGCAGGGTTACTCATCTGCCACGAGGCCGGCGCCACGGTCCTCGATGCATTGGGCCGCGATCTGCTCGTGCGCGATCCCGATCAGAAGCGCACGCCGGTCGCCGCTGCGACCCCGCAACTCATGGAGCAGTTGCTGGCAGCACGCCGATCCTTCGAGTAGGCCTGCGCCGGTCGAGTCACGCGGTGGCGGCGCGGCGGTCGCCGTCAGCTCCACAAGCGTGCTGTACTGGGATGGCGAAGTTTGCCGATCGCCTTGGCCTCGATCCGAGTGCCGCCGCCGGGTCGCTTGTCGCAGCCTTCACTGAATCCGTGGATGTCCGTTCGCTCGCGAGCCACTCCGCAGTAGGCTTCGTTCTCCGTTCGCGGGCGTATAGCTCAGTTGGTAGAGCGCTTCCCTTACAAGGAAGTGGTCGGGGGTTCGAGTCCCTCTGCGCCCACGGTGCGGTGTCTATTCGACAACGGGCTCCGTGTTCCGGTTACTTGGTGGCAGAATGATTCCATGTCTCGCGTCACGATCGACGTAGCCGAGGAGCTCGACGTGGATGCGGCGCGCCTCGCGGATGTTTGCGAGCGGTACGGGGTCGCTGAGCTTGCGGTCTTCGGGTCCGTGGCCAGAGGAGTGGCAACCCCGACGAGTGACGTCGATCTTCTGTACGTGATGGCACCTGGGCGCTCGCTCGGCTTTTCGATCAACCGGCTGGAGGACGAACTCGTCGAAGTGTTCGGTCGTCAAGTCGATCTGGTTGCCAAGCGCGCCGTTCACCGGATGCTGCGCGACCATGTGCTGGCAGAGGCCCGGACGTTATATGCGGCGTGACGCGGTGCTGTTGGCCGAGATCGTCACCGCGGTCCGGCGGATCCTCGAACTCGCCGCGGGACAGTCCGCAGGAGAGATCGAAGTTGCCCCTGACCGTCGCGATTCGCTCCTCTGGAACTTCACGGTGCTGGGCGAGGCGGTCAGCCAGCTCTCTGCCGGTCTCAAGGCTGATCACCCGACGGTCCCGTGGACGGACGCGAGTCGGCTGCGTAACCGCGTCGTGCACGGTTACTGGTCGGTCGACTTCGAGGTTCTCATCGCAACCGCACGTGACGACCTGCCGTCGTTCCTGGGTGGCGTCGAATCTGTGTTGGCTTCCCTCGTTGAGAACGCAGGGTAGACGAGGACCGTATCGTCCGGTCGACGCTGTATGTAAGCCGTCCCATAAGGTCCACCACTTCACCGCAGGTCAGAGGGCATATTCGGCCGGACTGCGGCCACCAAAATCACCGAGGGGTGCAACGAGGGGTGCGACGGCATCCGCACTGCCGAGGTGTGTTGCGAGGTGTGTTGCGAGGTGTGTTGCGGGGTGTGTTGCGGGGTGTGTTACGGCATCCGCACTGCCAGCGCGCCGATGACCTGCTCAACGACTTCGGGGTGTTGCGCCATCGCCACGAAGTCGGCAGCCTCTTGTCGGGTGATGCCGATGTCGTGCAAGGATGTCGTCGCGGCGACATCCTTGCTCTGGCGGTGCCTCGTTCGTTGCCCGGCTTCACGTTCCTGCGTGGCGGCGGCGAGTCGGTGGCGGCGACGTTCGACCGGGGTCAGGCCACCTCAGATCCCGCGGGTCTCGCGGTGGTCGAGGGCGTGCATCAGGCATTCAGCGACCACCGGACAGGCGGCACAGATGGCCTTGGCTGAGGTTTCAGGCGTCGTGTCAGGTATCCGTCGACGAGTACCCGGCCTGTCGGTAGTGCGCTCGGGGCCGGCTCTTCGGTGGGTGACCCGGTCTGCTGAGGTCATCCACCGAACGGGCTTTCGTTTTGTGCGTTTCGATCTGGTGTGGTGGCGGGGTTCACCACAATCACAACCATT
>WLMZ01000187.1 GCA_009726095.1 Actinomycetota bacterium | reverse complement strand
CACCTTCGCGCTCGGCACGCAACGCCTCTACGACTTCATCCACGAGAACCCCACCATCGAGATGTGGTCGGCGCGTTACGTGAACGATCCCCGGGTCATCTCACGCGAACCCAACTTCGTGTCCATCAACGCCAGCCTCGCTGTCGACTTCCTGGGCCAATGCGCCAGTGAGACCATTCAAGGGCACTACTACTCGTCGTCGGGTGGGCAGAGCGACTTCGCCCGCGGTGCGGCATACAGCGAGGGTGGCCAGAGCTTCATCGTGATGCAGTCCACCGCGCGTCACGGCGAGATCAGCCGCATCGTGGCGCAGTTGGCGGCGGGCGACGTGGTGACCACCCAGAAGAACACCGTCGACAAGGTGGTGACCGAGTTCGGCGTGGCCGAGCTCCGTGGACGGTCCATCCGCGAGCGCACACGTGCCCTCATCGCCGTGGCCCACCCGAAGTTCCGCGACGAGCTCGAACGCACGGCGCGCCAGCTCCGCTACCTGTAGCCGTTCAGCCCCCGGCGTCACCGCCCGAATGCATCGTGGTCCTCGGTGACAGTGGGCGCAAACCCGGTGGGCTACGGTCGCCGCCATGCGCACACCCATTTGTGACACCCTCGGCATCGAGTTCCCGCTGTTCGCCTTCTCCCACTGTCGCGATGTCGTGGCCGCGGTCAGCCGAGCCGGTGGGTATGGCGTGCTCGGGGCACTGGCGTTCAGCCCCGACCAACTCGAGATCGAGCTGAGCTGGATCGACGAACACGTCGGCGGCCGACCGTATGGCGTCGACTTCGCGATGCCCGAGAAGTTCGTGGGGAAAGGCGATGGCTCGTTCAGCCTGGAGTACCTGCAGTCGCTGATCCCCGAGGAGCATCGCGATTTCGTGGAGATGATCCTGGCCGATCATCACATCCCGCAGATGCCTGCTGGTGTGGAGGGCACGATGAAGGCCGCCGGACTCGGCGTCGAGGTCGAGGGCCCCGGCCAGGTGGAGATCGCGCTGCAGCATCCGGTGTCGATGCTGGTGAATGCGCTCGGGCCGCCGCCCGCCTACGCCGTTGATGCCGCGCACAGCAAAGGCGTGCTCGTGGGTGCGCTGTGCGGTTCGCCGCGTCATGCCATCAAAAACGTCGAGCTCGGCGTTGATGTGCTCATCGCCCAGGGCACCGAAGCCGGGGGACACTGTGGCGAGATCTCCACGATGGTGCTCATCCCCGAGGTGGTCGACACCGTTGGTCCCGACATCCCGGTGCTCGCCGCCGGCGGCATCGGCCGGGGCCGCCAGATGGCGGCTGCGATGGCGCTGGGCGCCCAGGGTGCGTGGACCGGGTCGATCTGGCTCACCGTTGCCGAGGCCGATACCCAGCCGTGGGTGGTCGAGAACCTTCTCGCTGCCGGGTTCAGCGACACGGTGCGTTCTCGTTCGATGACCGGCAAGCCGGCCCGGCAGCTGCGCACCGACTGGACCCAGGCATGGGAAGCGCCCGATGCGCCTGCGCCACTACCGATGCCGCTGCAGGGCATTCTGTACGCACCGGCGGCACATCGCTTCTCGCGTGCTCGCTCGAGGGAGTTGGGCGGTTCACCGGTGGGCCAGATCGTGGGCCTGATGAACTCGGTCCGTCCGGCCAGGGACGTGGTCTACGACATCGTCGAGGAATGGATCGAGACCAATCAGCGCATCGCCCGCAGCGTGACTGACAGCTGATCCGGCGCTGCTGAGCGGCGCCGGCGGCGGTGGCTACGGCATAACTCGTTCGGTGGATGACCTCAGCAGGCTGGGTCATCCACCGAACGGGCGTGGGTGTTGTTGGCGCGTGCGCCAGTTTCAGTGCGTGTTTACTGTGTGTACCGTGCCACGCCTGTGCCGGAGAGCGCCCAGATGTAGCCGCCCCCGTGAATCACCGAGGTCTCCTGAACACCGTTGGGGAGCACATGGTTCGCCGTCGTTCGTGGGTACTGCCCGAGGATCTGCTGGGTCGAGATGTCGAACTTGGTGATCTGGGACGGGTTCCTCGAGGTCACCCACAGGTAGCCGCTGTCGTCGGCAGTCATGCCCTGATAACCCCCGAAGGTGCCACCGCAAGCCCCCGCTCCGTTGAAGCTGGAGCCGTTGGTATCGAAGAACGTGGTTTGGACATTTGAGGAGTTCCAGGTCTGGATGGCGCAATCGCCGTTGCCCGCTGCGAAGATCGTCTGTCCATGGGTGGCGATCAGGGCTTCGCTTGTCACACCCGTGAGCGTCGCTGTCAAACCATCGACGACGTTGAGCTGATAGATATGGGAAGAGTTCGCGTCGACGAAGAGGGCGGCTTGACCGCGCTGAGTGAGCGACCACGCGGCGTTTCCGTCCATGTTGCTCGAGTAGTACGCGCCGACGGATCCGTCGGCAATGTTGATGGCGGCGAAACTCAGGTCGTTGCCGGCGCTGGCGGCCCAGACGTGTCCGTTGATGGCGACAATGCCAGCGGGCGCTCTGGTGACTGGGTAGGAACCCATGTTCGTGTTCCATGGGCCGCCGCGATCGAGGGGGTAGGTGCCGACGACGGAGTCGTTGGACGGGTCGATCTTGGACACCGACCACGTCGTGGTATAGCTGCCGTCGTCTCCGTTGGCGGTCCAGATGTAGATGCCGTCGAAGGTGATGTGGTACGGCGCGCTGCCGGAGGCGAGCCCGAGTGAAATGGTGGTCGTGGCCAGCGTGTCAGGGTTGATCCTGGTGACGTCGCCACTGCCGTAGTTGGCGACCCAGACCGAACCGGCACCGTAGGTGAGGCCGGACGGATTGGTTCCGGCTGCAAACTCAGTGCGGATACCCGACGCGTTTCCGGGGTCTTGGGACCAGTTGATGATGGTGCGCCATCCGTCGTAGTAGCTGCGCTGCACCAACGCAGAACTCGTGCTGGTTTGGCTGTTCGCGGTGCACAGGTTCTTCGCGGCGGCGAGTGTTTCGGTACCGGTCTCGGTTGCCGCGCCGGCGGCATCGACTTTGATCGCACCATACGCGCGACCGTTCTGGGCGCTGCCGGTCAACTCGTTCGTTGCCGCGTTCGAATCGGATCCATCTGAGGACACCACGATTGGGTATGTCTTGTCAGCGGCCAGGTACTTGCCTTCAACACTCAACCGTCCGACGAAACAGGTGCCGGAGCGTGACAGGGCGGTGGCGTAGAACACCTGACAGCCCAGGTCTTCGCCGTTGGAGTTGTAGCTGTTTGCTGCGTCAACACTGACAACACGCGGGTTGT
>WLMZ01000186.1 GCA_009726095.1 Actinomycetota bacterium | reverse complement strand
TGCCGGTCATCGAGGCAGCATCGGGGACCTCGCGCACTGTCGATGGCGTAGTCAGCGGCACTTCGGTGACATCGGGGACGAGCCCTGCGAGATATGCGGCCCACAGCGCAGTGATCACGCGGAAGGTGCTGGCGCCGTGCTCTGCGGCGGCCGCCTCGATGCATGCGCGAGTCGTGGGGCGGATGCGCAGGCGCACGTGCTGGCCGGCGGTGTCAGCGGCGGCTCTACGCGGTCGATCGGTCGGCAGGTCGAGCACCTGTATCGGCGGCACCAGGACCTCGCGCCAGTAGGCAAGATCTGTACGGAGCACCCCGGCGGCAAGGAGTTGCTGCTCGTGGTCGACGACCTCCTGCGCCCCGGACCGAATGGGCGCCAGTGCTGGTGCCTGGCCCGCGATCAACGCTTCGTATGCCGTGCGGAGTTCGTCGATCAGGATGTCGTTGGACCGGCCATCGATAACGGCGTGTTGTGCGACGATCGCCAACAGGTGTTGCTCTGGGGCAAGGCGCACGAGAACGGGCCGGATCAGCGGCCAGTCTTCGATCGTGCGAGCTGCGGTGTCGATCACGAACTGGTGTAGCTCGGTCATGTCGAGGGCGTGGTCGTCGCGGTGGACGACGTGGATCGGCAGGTGTGCCTGCGCAGCGATGACCTGTTCGCGTGTCTCAGCATCGAACCATGCACGAAACACCGGATGACGGCGGACCATGAGATCGAGGGCTGACTGCAGCACCTCGAGATCGAGCGGGCCGAGCAGAACGCGCATCGGTCCGATGACCAACGATGCGAGCAGCGGGTTGATGTCGTGCAGTTCCAGAAAGGGAAGCTGTGCCCTCGACGCAGGGACGCGTTGTTCGGCGCCGCTGACGAAGCATGCAGAAGTCTCTGGCGGCCGAATCTCGTGGAGGGGTGGGGGAGGCTGGGTTCGGCCGGCAATGGATTCGCTGACCACCCGTGCCATCGCTGCGGGCGTGTCGGAGGAGAACACGGTGCGCAGCGGTAGCGCCACGGCAAACTCGGTCTTGATTTGATGGATCAGGCGCAACGCCATCAACGAATGGCCGCCGATGTCGAAGAAGTTGGTGTCGCCGCCCACCGCATGCTCGGGGAACACTGCCTGCCAGATGCGGATCACCTTGGCCTCGACCTCACCAATGTGTCCGGTCGCAGGCTCCACCGCTGTCGCGAAGGCTGTGGCGTGGTTCAGTAGCGCGGCGCGATCGAGTTTGCCATTCGCAGTGAGCGGCAGCTTGTCGATCACGATGAACTGACGGGGTATCGCCGCCGACGGCAACTGCTCGGCGAGCGTCGACCGCAGATCGGTGGCGGTGAGGCCGCTGGAAGCGGCAACCACCGCGCCCAGCAGACCGATCGTGCCATCGGCCCGGCGACTTGGGATGACAACAGCAGTCTTGACCGCCGGCATCCGCCTCAAACGGGCAGCGACATCGGCTGGATCCACCCTGACGCCATGAATCTTCACCTCATCGTCCAATCGCCCATCCACGACGACGGCCCCGTCGGAGCGATACCAGCCCCGGTCTGCGGTGCGATAGCGGATCTCGCCGGGTGCCGGCCCGTGGGTGACGCGTTCCGCCCACATGTCGGGATCGTTGCCGTAGCCGGCGGTGCCATGCACCGTACGGATGACGATCTCGCCCGCTTCTCCGGGCACGCAGAGATCGCCGTCGTCGCGCATGACGAGCAGCTGACTACCCGGTATCGCCCAACCAACGGGCTGGATGGTGTCATCCACCATGGAGGGAGGGCAGTACGCAGAGCGCACCATGCACGTCTCGGTGGGACCGTAGAGATTCACGATGGTGCCGGGGTGCAGAAGCGTTCCGCGCCACCGGCGGATGGTGGCGCCAGTGAGGGGTTCGCCGGAGAAGAAGGCCCAGCGCAAAGCGCCTTCGCTGGTCTGCCCGGCCGTCTCGCTGAGCCATAAATCGCCAAGCGCGGGTGTGAGGTGCACCACCGTGATGGCGCTGGCCGCGATCCACTCGATCACACCATCGTGACCGAGATCGGGGGGTGGGATGACGAGGCAACCTCCGACAACCCAGGGCAGGAAGACATTTCGTAGCACCGGGTCGAAGCCGATCGAGGTGAGCATCGCGACGCGATCGTGCCGCTCGATCCTGAATTGGTGACTCTGCCAGTCGAGAAACTGGCTCAGGCTTCCGTGCAGGCCCACGACACTGCGCACACATCCGGCCGATCCGGATGTGAAGAAGACATATGCCTGATCGTCGGGCGTGGGCAGGTCTCGCGGTTGGTCAGACACCGGTACTGGGTGGCGTACACCGAGTGATCGACCGTCGGCGCCGAGCCGCACCGTGGGCTCGAACCACGGGCGTGGTTCAGCGACCGCGACGTACAGGCTGGCGCCGACGGCGCTGACCCGCTCGGCGAACGCAGCCTGTGGCAGCGAGTCGGGCAGCGGTACCATCACGCCTCGGCCGAGCATCACAGCGAGCATGGCCACAGCGGTGCCTGCCGAGGCCGGTCCGGTAATGATCACTGGGTCACCCTGTTGCATCCCTGCTTGCCGCAAATCGGCGGTCACAGAACAAGCGAGCGAGAAGAGTTCTTGATACGTGAGCGGTCCGGTAGCGGATTCGACGGCGATGGCATCTGGGTCGAGGCGCACGCGGGCGAGGATCCGATCGATGATCGTTGCGTTCCACTGCCGGGTCAGAGGCGCTTCCGGGTCGGGTCGTGCGGGGCTATCGAGACAGGCCAACGCTTCGATCATCTCGCTTGCCGGGCAGTCGATGAAGTGAGTGAGTCGACGCAGCGCCGCGATGATCCGGTTGCTGAGAGATGTGAGGTCGCGATCGCAGCCCGGAGAAGGCGTGAGCCGGCAGACAATGCGCATGCTGCCGTCGGCACAAGGTTCTGCCGAAATTATCAGAGGGGTGTCACCATCCGGTTCGCGACCCGACGCGGCGACCCAGGGGGCTCCTTCAGGCAGGACGCTCATCGGGAACGATTTCAGCTGCAAGAGCAACGAAAGTGGGAGCTGACGGTCTGCCGGCGATGGCAGCGAGGCGAGTGCCTGATGCAGTGGCGCGCGGTCGAGATCGAGCAGCGTGAGAAGGTCCCTGGCGCTGCGATCGATGACTTCACCAACAGGGGGTTCATCGCGAAGGTCGCCCGCAAACGGCCGAGCCTGGGCGAACCTGCCGATCAGCGATTCGAATGCGGGATGGTGGCGTGCGGCGGTCGCCAGGTGGATGAGCGGCCGTGGTGTGCCCCATTGGTCTCCTGTCACGATGACT
>WLMZ01000185.1 GCA_009726095.1 Actinomycetota bacterium | reverse complement strand
GTTGATCGTTGAGACCAACGATGGACCTGTGTAATAGTTGAGTTGCATCGCCGGCTCGTGCGGCTCGATTTCGCCCCGATCGACGGCATCCCACAGCGCGGCTGCCCATCCGCCTGGCCGAACCGACTCACGCGTGCACTGCGTGTTGGTGAACTCGTTCATCTCGACGAGCAATCCGATCGAGTCGAGGCAGCGTTGGTTCAACGGTCCGATCGAGTTGAACACCGCAGAGGCCCACGGCAGCATCTGGGCGCGCCCAGCCTCGGGGATGCCGACCAGATCCGACACGATCTTCACCGGTAGATGGCGGGCGAACTCGCAAACCGCATCGAAGCTTCCCTGAGCGACGAGGCGTTCCACCAACGCACCGGCCTCAGCTTCGATCACGGGTCGCACATCAGCAAGTGCCTTGGTCATCAGGGGTGCCCCCACGATGGATCGCAGCGTGCCGTGGCGCTCGCCGTCGGTGCACAGCATCAGCAGTCCACTCGCTGCGTCGTTCAGCGGCTGGTTCATCATCACGCCGCTGGCGGACGAAAAGACCCTCCAGTTGCGCAGCGCATCGCGGCACGCGGCGTAACGGCTGAGCACAAACGCCTGATGCGGCTCCATCCACACGGCCGAACCGAGCGAACGGAGTTCGTCGTACAGCGGATACGGGTTGGCCAATGACTCGTCCGAGTACACATCCCGGCTGGTTGTTGGCGTGGTCATCGAACCCACTCCGGTCACCCGGCCGTCGGGGCCAGATCCTTCACGGCCTGCCAGTGCTTCAGCTCGGGATCGAGACCAAGGATCGCCAGCGATGTGGTGGTCACACCGTTGTCGAAGTACGCCTGAATCTTGGCGCGACACTCGGCGGGCGAGCCGTGCACGATGATGTCGTCGACCAACTCGTCAGGAATCGCCGCCAACGCAGCCTTCCGGTCGCCGGCCTTCCATGCATCCCACATCGGCTGCAGCATCTCACCGCGACCCAGCCACTCGTGGAACGCTGCATAGACCGGCACGTTCAGATAGGCAGCAATCGCAAACTTGCCCGCAGCGCGCACCACCTCGGCGTTCTCACTGGGGCACACGAAGATGCGGCACACGATCTCTTTCGGCTCGCCTCCGGCAGCATCGTTCACCACAGCGGCCACCTTGGTCACGTCGGTTGCCGACAACCAGTTGATGATGGCACCATCGGCCTCGCGTGCGGCCAGACGCAACATGCCCTCGCGCAGCGCCGCCACCAGGATCTGGGGCTGCTGCTCAGGGCGCACGCCGAGCCGGAACCCATCGACCTTGAAGGTGTCGTACTGCTTGCTCACCTTCTCGCCGCTGAGCGCGTCCTTCAGGAAGCGCACGACATCGCGGACCTTCTTGTAGGGCTCGACGAAGGGGACGCCGTTCCACCGCTCGACGATCACGTTGCTGCTCGACCCGATTCCGATCGCAAAACGACCCGGGGCGGCATCGGCCATGCTCGCCACACTCTGCGCAAAGCAGGCCGGCGAGCGCGTATAGGCAGGCACGATTGCCGTGCCCAACCGCAGACGCGGCTCCCACGCTGCAGCCATGGCCAGCGGAGTGAACGCATCGGCACCGTCGCTCTCGGCCGACCAGATGTCGGTGTAGCCAAGGTCGGCCAGCTCCATCAACTTCTCGCGGTGGCTGTGCAGGGGCCCCGGTAGCGGGACCGTCATCCCTGGTCGCTTGGGCAGTGCGTTACTCATGTGCTTCCCCTTGCCGGGTCGCTCGACGCGACTCCTCGCTGTCACCCTTCCAGAACCGCACGATGCAACTCTGACTGGCCGTGGCCATCAGCGTGCCATCTTCGGCGAACATGTGCACGAGCCCGTGGCCGAAGCCGCGGCTCACGGCCTGCACCTTGATGTCGAGCAGCACCCACTCAGTGGGCACCAGTCGGGCGACCCGCAAGGTGTTGTCCAAGCTGTTGCCACCGCCGAGCACTCCGAGCGCCTGGCCCACACCCATCGGCACGAAATCGCCGAGGATGGCCAGCGTGGTGGCGTCCACACCCTCGATCACATCGGGGATGCGCGCCCACAACTGCACACGGCCGTCGCCAAGCGAACCATCAAGATCGCTCAGGTCGCGGCCCTTGACGACCCGCTGCTCGAGACGCTCGTTGATGGTGCCATCGGCCGGCATCCGGTGATCACGCGTGGCGCACTGCGATGGAGGTGGCACATCGGGCATCTGTTCCCACTGGCCGCTCAGTTCCATCTCGCGGTGCCCGAGCGCAGCGTTGACCGTCAGGATCTCGCGATGACCCACATGACACACGGCGCGGGCCTGCGTGATCTGGTGGCCCGACACGGCAACCGTCACGTCGATGTCCATCACCTCGCCCGGCTTGGCGTATGACAGGTACTGACCGGTGGCCCACACGCACTGGCGACCCGACGTCTGCTCGAGCGCCGAGATTGCCGCTCCGAGGCCACACCCGCCGAAGAGGAACCCTCCCCAGGTGGACAGGCCCGGCGTGACGGGCAGGCTCCACCGGAACGGATTGTGGCTCGGTTGAAGATCCAAAAAGGCGCGGCTGTCCATGTCGGACCCGACTCTACGGGTGACGCAACGTCTAACGTCAGCCCGATGGAGAACACACCGTGGTTGGGTGACAGCTGTTCGTTGGTCGAGGCGTTCCGTCGAGGTGAGCGATCGCCGGTCGAGGAACTGCAGGCCACCTACGACGCCATTGACGCCAGCGACCTGAACGCGTTCTGCTACACCCCCCGCGAGCAGGCGCTCGAGGCAGCCAGCAACGCCGATGTGTCGTTGCCCTTCGGCGGCGTGCCGATCGGCGTCAAAGAACTCGACGCCGTCACCGGCTGGCCCGCCACTGAGGCATGTGTGGTCTTTGCCGACGTCGTCTCCACCCACACCTCGGTAATGGTCGATCGCATCAGCCGCATCGGCGGAGCCGTGCTCGCTGGACAGACCACCAGCAGCGAGTTCGGCGGCGTCAACCTGACCCGCACCGTGCTGCACGGAGCCACACGCAATCCGTGGAACACCGAGCACACCCCGGGCGGCTCGAGCGGGGGCACCGCAGCGGCGGTGTCCGGCGGGCTGATCACCCTCGCCACCGGAGGCGACGGTGGGGGCTCCATCCGTATCCCGGCCGGGTTCACGGGGCTGTTCGGGCTGAAAGCCACGTTCGGGCGCATCCCCCGCGCCCCGCGCACCACCATCGGCAACATGACGGTCACCATCGGCTGCCTGAGCCGTTCGGTACGCGACACGGCACGTTGGTTCGACGTGTGCAACGGCTACGACGCACGCGACCAGTTCAGCCTGCCCCGCACCAACGGCTGGGAGAACGAACTCGGTGTGCACCGCGAG
>WLMZ01000184.1 GCA_009726095.1 Actinomycetota bacterium | reverse complement strand
GCCTGCAGATCACCAGGCCACGTGGGCGGGTGGTGCTCATGGGCATGCCTGCCGAGGTCACGGTTGATCTCACCGGGTTGTGGCACCGCGAGACACAGATCGTCGGCGCATACACCTACGGCACCGAAACCATGCCCGACGGCTCGCGTCGACGCACGTTCGACCTGGCGATGGACACCGTTCTCGCGTGCGACATGGCACGCATGGTGTCGGCCACCTACACCCTCGATGATTACGAAGACGCCATTTCCCATGCAGCCAGCGCTGGTCGCCGCGGTGCGGTCAAGGTGGTCTTCGATCTACGTTCCACGAAGGAGAAGCACTGATGCCCCGCCCCGGATTTGTCCTCGAGGTGGATCGCAATACGCCACCGATCATGTTCTGGCGCGGCGAGGGGTTCAGCCTGGAGAAGCTGCCCGCCGGCCGGAGTCGCGTCATCTACGCGCCCGAGCCCGAGAAGGCGCTCGACGACATCGACGGCGCCATCCGGCACGCGTTGTTGAACCCGTACGACCACGATCCGCTGCCTGCGTTGTTGTTCCCGGGCATGAAGCTGACCATCGCGTTCGACGATGTCAGCCTGCCCCTGCCCCCGATGCGGCGACCCGATATCCGCCAGCGCGTCATTGAGTCGGTGTTGGACCTCGCCGCCGATGCCGGCGTCGATGACGTACACATCATTGCTGCACTCGCGCTGCACCGGCGCATGACCGAGGCCGAACTGCGTCACGCCGTGGGCGACCGCGTGTACGACGCATTCGCGCCACGCGGCCTGCTGTACCAGCACGATGCCGAGGACCCCGAGGCTCTCGAATACATCGGGGCCACGCCTCAGGGCGAGGACGTGGAGATCAACAAGCGCGCCGCCAACAGCGACCTGCTCGTG
This sequence comes from Actinomycetota bacterium, assembly GCA_009726095.1. Classification (GTDB taxonomy): domain Bacteria; phylum Actinomycetota; class Acidimicrobiia; order Acidimicrobiales; family Ilumatobacteraceae; genus WLMZ01. Next base: position 2,558 of record WLMZ01000184.1, on the reverse strand, counting down.
TACGTCAACATCAACCTCGTCGCCATGGATGGTGGATGGAAGAGCACGGCCACCGGACTCAGCAGCTACAAGAGCCTGCAGCACCACCACAACCCCAAGACCATGGAGGCCAGCCGCAGCTTCATGGATCAGCACAAGAGCGAGCTGCACAAGAGCAACTGGCGCATGGGCAAGGTGCTGGTGGACAGCGGCGTGAAGGTGTTCCAGATCGAGACCACCATGAACACCGATACCTTCCCGAAGCCGTTCGACTTCCTCTCCAAGCGAGAGTGGGAATGGAAGGCGAAGGACCGCGCCAGCTTCATCGGCGTGTCGGCGGCGCTGAAGCGCACCCCCAACCGCATGGCCCGCAACATCTTCCACGGCATCGAGGCACCGCATCAGATGACCAGCGTGCAGGCCGGCGAGGTGGGCGCAGTACACAAGGTCACCACCGAGAACGTCTACCGCCAGCAACTCGTCGAGGTGCAGGGCCAGACCGACATCCTCACGATGGGCATTCCCTACATCTGCCCGTACAACGTGAACTCGATCATGAACCCGATCCTGGTGATGTGCATGGGCCTGGGTTACCTGTTCAACATGTACCGGGGCATGCCGTTGGTGCGTGAGGGTGGCGTGGTCATCATGACCCATCCCACCCCCATCGAGTTCAACCCCGTTCACCACCCGAGCTATATCGACTTCTTCGAGCAGGTGCTGTCGGAGACCACCGACCCGTACGTGATGAGCCAGAAGTACGAGAAGGGCTTTGCCGAGGACGAGTGGTACAAGCACCTGTACCGCACCGGCCACGCCTACCACGGAGTGCACCCGTTCTACATGTGGTACTGGGGCAGCCACGGCATGCAGCACTGCAGTCGGGTCATCATCGTGGGCGGCAACGTGAAGGCGGTCCGCCGCCTTGGTTTCACACCGGCATCAACCATGGACGACGCCTATGAGATCGCCTCCGATGTCGTCGGACGCACCCCCACCATCAGCCATCTGCATGCGCCGCCGCTCATGGTGTGCGACGTGAAATGAGCAGTGCCGTGACGGAGAACCGCTGATGGGAAGCCTCTGATGGGCAAGCGCGACGACGCCATTCGCAGCGTCACCGGGTTGCGCCGCGCCGCACGCGCTGCGGGGTCGGTCGAGTCGTTGATCACCAAGGTCACCAAGCCGCTGGCATCGAAGGGGTTCCCCTACCGCAAGCCGAACGTACCGCGCGGCGTGGTGGTACCACGCGAGCCATCCAAGCTCGGGGCCGATTTCGAAACAGCCTGGGCGCGCAAGTACCCCGCCCGAATGAGCCGCGCACTGTTGACGCAGGGACCCATGCGCTGGCTGACCAGGGCTGTCGCCGCGCCAACTGTCAAGGGAGCGGACCGGCTCGAGGACCTACGCGTGCTCGACACACCACCACCGCTGATCTTCACCCCGAACCACCACAGCCACCTCGACACTCCCCTGTCGATCTATGCGATCCCAGAGCCCTGGCGACACAAGCTGGTCGTGGCCGCCGCGGCCGACTACTTCTTCACCTCACGCGGCAAGGGCAGCGCCGCCGCCCTGGTGTTGAACGCGCTGCCGATCGACCGCGAGGCCACCGGCCGCAAGTCGGCGGACCAGATCCGCGACCTCATGGCCGATGGCTGGAGCCTGCTGATCTACCCCGAGGGCGGCCGCTCGCCCGATGGTTGGGGCCAGGACTTCAAGGGTGGCGCTGCGTATCTGTCTGCACGCACTGGTGCAGCGGTGGTGCCGATGTTCATCGACGGCACCGGCCCCATCTATGGCAAGGGCATGAAGCGACCCAGGCCCGGGCGCACCACGGTGGTGTTCGGCAGTCCTCTACGCGCCGAACCCGACGAGAACACTCGTCGCTTCAATGCGCGTATCGAATCGGCTGTCACCCTGCTCGGCGACGAGACGCTCACCGATTATTGGACGGCACGTCGCAATGCCGCAGCCGGCAACAGCCCCCGCCTCACCGGCCCCGAATACAGCAGCTGGCGCCGCGACTGGTCGCTCAGCGAGCGCCGTCAGCTCGGCGATGCCGGCCTTCGCCGCCGCCAGAAACGCCGCTGGCCCGACATCGGTTGACCATCGGTGTCGGCAGACTGGGGCGAGATCAGCCGGTCTTGGCGGGCAGCTTGATCTTCATGCCCTTGTAGATCAGATGATTGGCCCCATCGGTCCAGCCGTTGACAGCCACGATGGCGGCCACGGTGGTGCCGTTCTTGCTGGCGATCTGCGACAGCGTGTCGCCGTCAGCCACCACATAGGTGCCACCCGCAGAGACATCGACCGTCGTGGTGGTCTGCGCAGGCGTGTTGGCCCCTGCAGCAGGAGTGGTGGCTCCTGGTGGGATCTTGATCTTCAGGCCGGGATAGATGAGATGCGTCACGCCATCGGCCCACTGGTTGTAGTCGGCAATGGCCTGTGCACTCACACCGAACATCTTGCCGATGCGCAACAGGATGTCGCCAGCAAGCACCGTGTACTGCTGTTCGCCAGCCACCGTGGCGCCGGGGTCTCCAGGTAACGGGGCATTGATGGTGGAAGAGGGAGAG
>WLMZ01000183.1 GCA_009726095.1 Actinomycetota bacterium | reverse complement strand
GGCGCCGTCGAGGCGCGCCTCGCCCTCGGGGCCCACCCGGATGACGAACACCACGGCGGGCCGGGGACCGTCGGGTAACAGGCTTGCTGCCGCCTCGGCCAGAGCCGGCGGGTACAACCCGACGCGGGCATCGGGCATGTAGGTGGTGACACCACGCGTCCACGCCTCGGTGTCGATGGCGTCACCGCTGTGCACGAACCACGACACGTCAGCGATCGCGTAACGCAGCAGCAGGTCTCCGCTCGCCGCCCGCTCGATGGTGAAGGCCTGATCCAGATCGGTGCTGGTGGCCGGGTCCAGGGTGACAAAGGAGAGCTCGGTGCGATCGATGTGCGCTGCGCCGAACCGACGCTTCACGGCGTCGTCCGCTGCCGCCAGCACCGCAGTGGGGAAGTTGGCGGGCACCTCGTTCTCGGCACGAATCTGCGCCAAACCCTGGGCGAACTCCGCCGGGGCGTCGGCCGGAAGGTGAACGGCTCGGCTCATCAGCTTCCCCGAAAGTTCGGGGCCCGCTTCTCCAGAAACGCGCGGGCACCCTCGCGATGGTCGTCGGTCTGGAACAACTCGCCCAGCGATGCCGATACCCACGAACCGAGGTTTGACCAATCGGGGTCGAGCGCCTCGCGCAGGCCGGCCTTGAGCCGCTGCACCGCAAGCGGGGGATTGGCTGCGATGCGACCAGCCAGCTGCATCGCTGTGGCGAGCAGCTGTTCGTGCGGCACCACCCGCGAGACCAGGCCGATGTGCTGCGCCTCGGCAGCATCGATGACGTCACCGGTGAACAACAGCTCGGCGGCCTTCTCGCGCCCGACCAGTTGCGCCAACCGGGCGAGTCCCGCCACATCGCTGACGAGGCCGCGCAGCACGAAGAGCTCGGCGAACTTGGCCCGCTCGCTCGCAATGCGCACGTCGGCCATCAGTGCCAGCTCCATACCCCACCCCACGGCTGCACCGTTGACCGCAGCAATCACGGGAACATCGGTGTGCAACAGCGCATCGGCTGCAGGGGTGAGCCGCGGCTCACGTGCGGTCACGCTGGCGGGCGCCTTGCCCTGCTCGCCGCCGCCCATCACCTGGCGCACGTCGTCGCCGCTGCAGAACGCTGGATCGGCTCCCGTGATCACGATGCAGCGGACACCCAGCATCGGGGCCGAACGAACAGCGCGCTCGAGTTCGGCGTACATGTGCCAGGTGAGCGCGTTGCGCGCCTCGGGCCGATTCAGCGTGATGACGCCGACATGATCTGCGTTCACCTCGAACCTCAGGACCTCCGACGCCGACGATGCTGCGGCGGAGGCCCCGGTCACCGGCGAACCCCCATGAACATGCCCTTGAGAGCGTCGTAGTGCTCGATGCAATGACCAGCACCGAGCACCACCGCTTCGAGCGGCATGGGCGACATACGCACCGGCACCCGGGTCTCGCGTTCGATGCGCTGGGCGAGACCACGCAACAACCCGCCGCCACCCACCAGGTACATGCCCCGAACCAGGAAGTCCTGGGCAAGTTCTGGCGGTGCCTTGGCGAGACAGCGCACCACCGACGCGACGATGCTGGAAACCACGTCGTCGATCGCGAAACGGATCTCCTCGGGGTTCAGCAACACCGTCTTGGGCAGGCCACTCATCAGATCGCGGCCGCGTACCTCGGCCTCGTTCTCGTCGCCGACGGGATCTGCGGAGCCGATGGCCACCTTGATCTCCTCGGCCGTGCGCTCGCCAATGGCGATGCCGTGTTCGCGGCGCACGTAGTTCTGGATGGCCGCATCGATGTCGAAGCTGCCGACGCGGACCGCCTCCAGCGCCACCACGCCGCCCAGGCTGATGACCGCTGTCTCGCTGGTGCCACCGCCGATGTCGATGACCATGTTGCCAACGGGTTCGTCGATGGGCAGGTCGGCGCCGATGGCGGCGGCCATGGGCTGCTCGATGAGCTGCGCATCAGCAGCGCCCGCGCGGCGTGCAGCGTCGGTGACGGCACGACGCTCGACCTCGGTGATGGCTGATGGCACGCAGATGACCACCTTGGGGCGGGTGAACCGGCTGACACCGACGCGCTGCAACAGCAGACGGATCATCCGCTCGGTGATCTCGAAGTCGGTGATGGCGCCGCCGCGCAGCGGACGGACCGCCACGATGTACCCGGGCGTGCGCCCGATCATCTGCCAGGCCTCGCGCCCGGTGGCCAGCACCTCGCCCGTCTGGCGGTTGAGCGCGATGACCGAGGGCTCGTTCAGCACGATGCCGCGGCCCTTCATGTACACGAGCGTGTTTGCTGTACCGAGGTCGATCGCCAAGTCGCGGGCCATGTTGTACCTATTTGCCTTTACCGGACTCGCGGGCGTTCTGCACTCGCTCGATGACCTCGCGCCGCGCCTCGGGGGAGAGCGCGTCGATGTGCCGACGGAAACTGGTGACACCATCGTCGGGCTTGTGCTGACCGAAGAACAAAAAAGCTCCGGCCCCGATGACCACGATGACCACAATGACCACGACGGCAATGGTCACGACGCGCCGCCGGTGCTCGGCACCGCATCGGGCGGGACCACATCGTGCGCGCCGGTGCCCCAGTCGGAGCCATCGGCCCAGACCTCGTGCTTCCAGATCGGCACGCTTGCCTTCAACGCATCGATGGCATACCGACCGGCCTCGAAGGCCTCGGGACGATGTGGCGAGGAGACGACCACGATCACCGAGCTCTCGCCGATCTCGAGGCGTCCCGTGCGATGCAGCAACACGACACGCCCGGTGTCGGGCCAGCGCTCGCGCACCTGATCGGCAATCTCGTGCATCTTGATCGGTGCCTGTTCGTCGTAGGCCTCGTAGGTGAGGTGCTGCACACCAGAGCGGCCCTCGGCGTGATCGCGCACCGTGCCCGAGAACAGCACCACCGCACCACAGTCATCACGCACTGCCCACTCGTACGCAGCTGCGATCGGCAGGGTGTCCGCGGTGATGCCCACCCACGTGTTGCCGAGCGTTGGAGCATGCATCGTGACGCATCGTAGCCGTGAGCGGGGCATTCACCATCCGTGGGGTGCCCCAAGTGCGAAGTACCTCCAACACGTCGCGACATCCATTACCTGCCCAAGTTCACTACCATGCCCCATCGTGGAGCGCGGCGAATGGGAGAGTGAGCCCGAATACCCCAGCGCGCCGCTGCCTGCCCACGAGCGGGCATGGCGCCACCCCTCCGAGATCGGCGCGACACAGTGGGCATCCATGGAGCCGCCGCTCGTGGTGGGCCGCGGCCTGTCGTTCGCCACGGGCACCGTGGGCGTGGCGCTGGCCGTTGGCCTGCTGTGGTTGATGATCCCCCACCAGAGCCGCAGCGGCGTGATGGCCGAGGCGAGCATCACATCGCTGCGTGATACCACCGGCAACAATGCCAACCTACCCGCCTCTACCAACCCGGCCCGCCCCGGCACCGATGGCGCCCCTGTGCCCACCATGCT
>WLMZ01000182.1 GCA_009726095.1 Actinomycetota bacterium | reverse complement strand
GGAGCACCTCATAGCGAAGACCAGGCACCTCTCGCTCGGCGAGCTCGGCAAAGACCGCCTCGATCAGCCGGGCGTTCTCATCGGTGCACTCCGATGTTGTTCGATAGCGGATCACGCGAGTCTCGATCATGACAATCCACGAATGCGGTTGTTGCGTGCGTCGTGAGTGAGTTCGGCGTACCCAAGCATCTCCAGGAGGGGAGGAAGGTACATGCCAAACCTGCCCCGATACCCCTTTCGGAGTCCGTACCAGCCACCGACCGGATTGTCCGTTGCTCGTCCAAATGCTTCGACGGTGCCGGGCGCTGGCACCTTGTTCTCATCCGCAGCCCCAAGCGGCACCCAGTCTTGCTGAGCGATGAGCCACGCGTGTAAATCGTCGACTGCTCGCCACAAATAGACAAGCTTGGTCGATCCCACCTGGCACACCAGCTCGTTCGGATCAGCCTGTTGATCTCTGTACATCTCGTACGCGGAGCTGCCCGGCGGAGTGGTCAGCTTCCATGGATTGTTCTTGGTCCCGATCGTCACGATTGCTTCTCCTCTGATGTCGATGATGCTGCGTTGAGGTAGTGCGGCATGAGCGTCTGCCAGCCGGCCGAGTTGCGGTTTCGACGGTCTTCGGCATACGAGCCCAGCCGCTCCCAGCCGTCATGCTCGATCTCGATGGTGGTGTCGTCTGGGCCGTTCGGGACGAATCTGACCGTGACAAATGTGGCGTCAGACCGATCGCTCCGGAGGTGCCAGAGGTAACTCAACTGTTGCGGCGGTTCCCAAGCTGTCACCTCTCCCCAGTCGTGCTCTTCGCCCTCCGGAGTGCGCTCGAAGATCCGTCCTCCGACACCGGACTCAAGGACAACGGTCAGGTCGTCACGGCCCGACACTGTGTGGTCCGACGGCCACCAGGTCTCGATGCGATTGGCCCAAAGGTCAAAGGCGCGCTCTTGGGGGCACGCCACTTCAAACGAGAACACCAGCGGTTCCATCAGTCGCCACCTTTCTCCCGTGAATTGTTCGCAAGAAGAGAAAAGCGAACCGATGCATCGCTCCACAGGCCGTCGAGGTATTCGCGAACAGCCTCCAGTCCCTTCTCATGGAGGCGGTAGATGCGCCGGGTGCCTTCGGCGTGCTCGGTTACCAACTGGGCTTCTTTGAGCAGGCGGAGGTGGCGAGAAACCGCCGGTCTGCTGATGGGCATGTCGGCTGCGAGCTCGGTCACGGCCTTGCCCCCGTGGCTGAGAAGCCGCAGAATCTCCCGACGATTCGGATCGCCGAGTGCGTCAAAGGGGTCTCGGGCTGGATCAGAAACTACTGCCGGCATCCCGGGATCCTTCTGCGAGGACACGCGTTGGTCGCGCGAGCGCAACCAAGAACGCATTGCTTGCGAACTCCGCTTCCGGTCAACTCGGTAACCATTTCGTTACTGTAACTCCGAAGTTACGGAAGATCAAGACCTCGGTGGTCAGCTCACCGTGAAGGTCGCGCCCACCGGTGCGTACGATCTGTTTCCGAGCACATCGGAGGCGCTGAACCACAGTGAGTAGGTGCCGGGCATCGCCTGGGCGTTCAGTGTCAGCGTGACTCTGTAGTTGCCGTCGGTCGTCGTGCCCGAGACCAAGGTACCCACCGCGTAGCTCAACCACAGTTCACCGTTGGGCTTGTCAACGAGGAGGCCGTTCGGGCCGAACGCCCACGGGATCGCGCCGGCCACGCCGGTGGCGTCGGTTGCGTGCCAGTCGACGGTGATTGAGCCGCCTGCTGCGAAGGTCGTTCCCGACGTGGTCACGTTGCTGATGACCGGGGCGTCGGCGTCGACAGCGCCGTTGGTCACGGTGAACGTTCCAGTGGACCGAATCGCAGGGTGGTTGCCGAACACGTCGAGTGCGTCAATCCAGAAGTCGTAGGCACCGTTGACCGTATTCACCGGGAGTGCGCACGTGGCCGTGAACTGACCATCGCTCGCGGTGCCAGACACCTGCTGGCCGGGGGTCGGGAAGGCACACCACGAGACGTAACCGTTGGCGCCGCCCACGACTATCCACGCCGTGGGCGTGTTGAGATCGGCGATCCAGAGGCCGCTGGGGTCGCTGGCGCGCCAGGAGATGCTCAACGTGGTGCCTGCGTTGATCGTGGTCGGCGCGGTAACCCCGGAGATGACCGGACCGGTGAGGTCGTTCTGACAAATCCCCTGAATCGGGTCAACAACGTCAACGGCGCAGATGTCGCCGACGGTTCCCGCTGTGAGCGCGTCAACTCCGTCACCCCCGATGAGTCGGTCGGCCTGGGCGCCGCCCACGAGCCTGTCGTTGCCGATGCCGCCGGTCAGGGTGTCGCTGCCAGCATCGCCGTACAGCGAGTCGTTTCCCGGTCCGCCGATAAGAAGGTCGTTTCCACCTTTGCCGGAGATGACATCGTTCCCGCCGAGCCCGCAGATGACGTCGTTGCCAGAGGTACCGTTGAGCGCGTCCGGCCCAGCAGTGCCGGTGATCGTGCATTTCGTGGGGCTCGTGAACTTTGCGGCCGCAGCGGATGGAGAGGCGTGGGGAAACCCGGCGATCAGCGTGAGAGTTCCGATCGCGGTGGCAGCCAGTTGGCGAAGAGTCATGCTGTAGTCGTTCTGTGCGGTGGGGTCTGCCCCCATGTTGATTGGCGGGTTGGGCTCAATTTCCCGGCGACGCTAGCAAACCTGTTGTTAGTGAGGTCGGCGTGCCGTAGATGCCGCCCTCTGCGCCGCTGAGGTTGCGCCCGCAAGGTTGGCGCCCTGCCCCACTGTGATCAGATGCAACCACGCTTCGGGGTCAGGGAATCATGTGGCCGGAGCGGTCGTCGCCCGTGACCGTGAGGAAGATCGCTGCGCCGGTGACGGCGAGCACCGCGGCGACGGCGGCGGCGATGAGCCGGCGGCGGCGGCGTCGGCCGCGGCTGAGGCGGCTGGTGTCGAGCTGTTCAGTGGTCGAGGACAGATCCCGCCAATGTAACCGTGAACTGTCATCCACCATGCATGACACCTGAAGGTTGTTCACGAGAGGGCGATCGGCGTGCACCGGCTCCGCCTACGACTCGGTGCCGGGCTGCTCACCCATTTCACAACAGTTGGACAATCGCGCCGGGTGTGTGTGTTTTCGGCGGTGAAGTGGTGGTGTTGTGCCAACACAACATGTTGTCCGACGAAACTTCGTTGGCGGTGCACTGTGATGCAGGTACAGCCAGGGGACACTGATGCGGGTTTTGTCGAAGAAGTTGTTGGGGCGTGATGCCGGGTTCACGTTGACCGAGCTTGCGGTGGCGATGGTGGTGATTGGTGTGTTGGCGTCGGTCGCGGTTCCCAACTTTTTGGGTGCACGCAACGATTCCTATGACCATGAGGCGCAGTCTGCGGTGACGGCAGCGTTGAACGCTGCTGATACCCATTACGCGAACTACGGCGATTTCTCGCCGTCGACAAACGCAACGTGTC
>WLMZ01000181.1 GCA_009726095.1 Actinomycetota bacterium | reverse complement strand
TGTGCAGCACATCGTCGTCGTCGGCGACCAGCGATCTGCGGACTGTGATCGTGCCCTCGCCGATATCGGTCCACAGCAGCGCACACAGCTCGCCACGGCGCATCCCGGTGGCAGCAGCCACGCGCAGGCACGTCGCGAGGTCAGGGTTGACAGACTCAGCCGCCTTGATGATCCGTTTCACTTCCTGCGGCGAAGGAGGAGTGATCTCCTTCGTGTGCACCCTGGGCTTCGTCGCTGACGCGCAGGGATTGCTCAGCAACCAGTCGTAACGCATCGCCCGCCCGAAGGCAGCCGAGAGCAAACGGTGGACGCGATTGACCTTGTGCTCCGACGCACCCTGCGCGCGCAGCTCGTTGTACATCGCGTCGATCACGACGGGACGAACCGTTGACACGTCACGAGCCAGGAAGCTGGCCGGGAGAAGACGCTCGCCGTTTCGGTAGAAGTTGATCGTCCCGGGTGACAGCCGAGACTCGGAGTCGGCGATGTAGCCACCGACGACTTCCGCGACGGTGTGCTTGCCAGCAGTCGTGTCTGAGCCCATCAGCATTTTGAGTTTTGCTTCCAACACTGTCGCCGCAGCGCGCGATTCAACGGCCTCTGAACTGGTGCGCCCCCTGGGGCTCGAACCCAGAACCAATGGATTAAAAGTCGCTCTCAGGGGCAAAATATGGCCACGCTCGACACATATGCCCTGCTCAGACCACTCCCAACACGACCGAAATGTCGACTGTTGCCACGTTTCGTCCCACAGCGTCCCACGAGGGTCGAGGATTGCGCGAGCCCTAGCCCCACTATCTGGAGGGCGACAGCCCCCTGGAAGGGTCGATTCGCTGGATGGCGCCCACGTGACCGTGTCACGTGGGCGGCGGTGTGCCGCTGAATTCAGGGTGTGGCGATTCGGGGTATGGTGCGGCAGAGCAACATTAGGAGCAGTACATGAGTGCGCGCTTGCGGTCTGCCTATTCTCGTCGGGTTCGTTTGGGAGTGTTGGTAGTGCTGGCCGTGCAGTGCCTTTCAGGCACGGTGCTTGGTGTACAGCCCGCGAGCGCAAACGAGAATCCGGTTCTGGTATCGGGGCGCGCCCTTGACCCGCGGGTGAATCCGGACGGCAGCCTGCAGAGGGCGATGGCGGTCGACCAGCCGGCGTCGGATTTGGTGGCGGAGTTTGGGTTGGACCCGAAAGCAGAGATCGCTCCTGTCGCATCGTGGTCAATGAAGGCGTCACGAGCGGTGCGGCTGAATCTGTTCGACGGAGCCACGGTGGACCTCATGGCCGGGCGTCTGTTCTTGACGACTTTGCCAATCTTCAACCAGTACCTCACGGTGAGCGAATGGGGTCAGACGGTCTCGTGGTCGACGGATGGAAACGATCCCAATGGTTCTGCAGTTGGCACGCTCACGCTGGCTCGAACGTCTTCGACGCCGTGGCGACTCGTCGGCGGAACGATAGAAACCGGGAAGAACGAGTATCTGGTTGAGTACGACTTCGATCACGAGCAGGCGCTCGTGATCGACGCGCCATACAACGATGGGAAACCCGAGTTCGACAACTTTGAAGCACCACCCGCGAGGCAGGTCAACGTTGGGACCGACGTGTCGACTGCTTCCACACCAGGGAATGGCGTGATGAGTATCGCAAGCACACCGACCCCAGGTACCCGTGTGGATGTCCTCGCGGTCGCTGCGAACGGCGTACTGCTGCCCAACGCGTTGTTTTACGTTGCGTCCGGTCTCAACGACATGACAGCAACGTTGGCGAATTCATCATCCCCGGGTTTCGAGACCGCCAACGCGAGCATGGCGCTGGTAGGAGTGATCTCGCTCCCCTACACCCAGGCCGGGGTGCAAGACCAGGACGTCTGGAACTTGGAGAGCGGCAACGCCGGCCTCGCTGGGGCATTGACCGCCCGAAACCTCGTCGCAGCCGACTTGGTCGCTCTGATCGTTCCGAACCAAGTTCAATCGTCGCCCACATCAGTTTGTGGACAGGGTCGTCCCGCTGGTTGGGCCAGCGTCGAGACCATTGAGACCAGCCCGTCGTGTCAGAATCGGAAGGCGGTCACTCATGAACTCGGCCACAACCTCGGAGCGGGCCATGAAAACGCCACAATGCCGTACCTCAGTGACAGTTTTGCGTACCCCGCAGGAACGACGGCAAGTGCGTGTTCGGTAGTTCATACCACGACCGGCTGTCGGAAGTTGATCTACTCGACGCCCTATCGGAGTTTTCCGGGCACCACCACGGTCGCGGGTTCGGCGTCAAGGTTCAATGCTCATGTGGTGTCCGATCTGCTGCCGGTCGCTGCCGCGTTCCGGACCCCGGTTGCACCGTTTGGAAGGAACTACACGGCTGTTCCACCGACACGAGTATTGGACACCCGCCCGCCGTCTTCGGTCGGTGGGTACAACACTCCGTTTGCCGTCAACACGGCGCGTAGTGTTGCGATCGCCGGTCTCGCTGGGGTGCCGCTCTCGGCGACCGCTGTCGCGATCACGGTCACAGTGGTCTCGCCATCCGGCAACGGATACTTGTCTGTCTACCCGAATGGTACATCGTGGCCGGGCACGTCAACAATGAACTACAACCTCGGTCAGGTCAAAGCAGCAACCGCGATCGTCCAACTCGGCGGCTTCGGCCACATCGCAGTCTTGGCCAACTCCACCACCGACGTCGTCATTGATGTCGTCGGATATTTCGGCGGCTCAGTTTCGTCAACCAACAAGCTCGGCGTGCTCACACCAACACGCGTCTACGACTCACGCACGTTGACCATCTTCGGCAACAACGAACCACGCTCGATCAACACGATTAGCGCAGGGGTGCCTTCCGGCGCCGTCGCAGCGGTCGTCAACATCACCGTTGTCGGTAGCACGCTGGCAGGATTCGTGTCCGTCGGGTCCGGCACATCCACCCTGAATTACCCTGCGGGCGGTGCGGTCGCCTCGAACATGGCCATCGCGCCGCTCAGCGGAACCAACATCAACGTGTACGTCAGCGCATCCACACACGTGATCATCGACGTACTCGCGTACCTCGGGCCCTCAGGAGTCCACGGATTCACAGCAATGCCCCCCGTGCGACTCAACGCAGGCACCAGCCTCCCCGCCGGCTACAACAACACCCAAGTCGCCAACATCGCAGGAATCCCCGCCAACGCGGGCGCAGTCGTCGCGAACGTCACCGGGGTCTTCCCGACCCTGCCCACCTACCTCACCACGTTCCCAGCGGGTACCTCCCTCCCGGGCATCTCCACCGTCAATGTCGCAGCAGGACAAGTCGACTCGAACCACACCATCGTTGGTGTCGGCAGCAGCTACAGCGTCACAACTTTCAACCCCGCTGGCACCATCACCTACATACTCGACGTGGAGGGCTACTTCTCACCATGAACACACAACGACGCACCATTGGCGTTGTCGCCTGCTTCACCGGTCTGGTCATCATCACCAGCTACGCATCGCTCGATGCGACCAAATCCGCAGCAACACCCGACCCCGAAACAACCACAACATCACCACCAGCACCCACCACGACCCTGCGCGACCGCGCCGA
>WLMZ01000180.1 GCA_009726095.1 Actinomycetota bacterium | reverse complement strand
GATGTGCTGCGACAGGTTGTCGCGCTCTGGGTCGAATTGCTCGGGGTGATCGAAGAAGCGTTCGTCGCGGTTGGCCGCACCGAACATGACCCACAGTCGGTCGCCCTTGTTCAGCTGGATGCCCTCGAGCACGGTGGGTCGGGTGACCACACGGAACAGGCCCTGGTTCGGGCTCGCCATGCGCAGTGACTCTTCGACCACGGCGGGAATGAGCGAGGCATCATTGGTGATGCGATGCCACCACGGTGGGTTCTCGAGGAGCAGCTTCATGCCCTCGGTGAACAGCTTCGTGGTGGTCTCGTTGCCCGCCACCATGAGTTGCTGCACGATGGAGAACATCTCGGCATCGTCGAGCTGGCGGATGGTTCCATCGGCATCCTCGAACGACGCGCCGACCAGATCGGTGAGGAAGTCGTCGCGAGGATTCTCGCGGCGGTCGGCGAACTGGGCCAGGAAGAACAACTGCGAGTCGAGCACCCCACGTGCAGCTTCGAGGATGCGTTCGGGGGTGAGCCGTGCGCCAAGTGCTGCGACGGCATCGTCGGACCACCGCTTGATATCGGCCTCGCGTTCTGGTGGCACGTTGAGCATGTGTGAGATCACTCGAACGGGCAGTGGGATGGCGAAGGCGTGCATGTAGTCGACCGGGCCATCGAGCGGGAACGCATCGATCAGCTCGTCGGCGAGTTCGCGGATCCGTGGCGCCAACGCCTGGATGCGACGCACGTTGAACGCAGCAGCGACGGTCTTGCGATAGCGCGTGTGAGCGGGCGGGTCGATGGTGAGCATGGTGTCCACCCGGCGGACCCCCTGACGGGTGATGTCGCTCAGCTGGGCCATGACCTCGGCGGGGGGAGCGGTGCCGGCGCTGGAGAACTTCGACGAGAACGTGTCGGTGTCGCGTAGCACCACGCGCATCGTGTCGAGTCGCGAAACGAAATACATGCCGGTCTGCTCATGGCGGAACAGGGGCCCTTGCTCGCGCAGCGCGGCGTAATGCGCAAACGGACACTGCTGTACGTCGCGGTCCATCGGATCGTAATTGGTCAAGTCGATCGTGGTCATCGGATGCCCCCTGGCGTTGTACGAACCATAGGCAATCGGCGGGATCCCATCGCGAGTCGGGTGAACGCCAGGGTCGATTTGCTCGATCGAGGGGGATCGACCCGGGCTCGTCTCGGGTATCGGCCCCGGCATCGATACGGGCGTCGATGCGAGGACACGTGATCTATGGCGCGCGCAGCACCGAGTGGCGCCACAGGATGGTGTTGTCCACCTTGAGGTCCGACGTCCAGATCAGTTTCGCCGCGGGATCCCATTCGATGGTGTCGTATCCGTCCTTCGTACCCACCTGTTCGGCGGTGAACACCGACGCTGCGGTCCATGCGCTGTCGTCGAACGCCGAGGTGGTCCAACCCGCCGGCTCGTCGATCAGTTCGAACCGGCAGTCGGCATCGGCGTTCTGCGATGTCACGCAGTCGGCGTTCAGGGGCCCACGGTTGATGACCAGTCCACGCCAGTCGCCACCGGTCGTGTCGACCACCGTGCCGGTGCTGGTGTCGGTGAACTGGGCGATGAAGCCGCCGTCGCCCATCTGCTGGCGATCGGTGCCGATGTACTCCAAGCCACTCGTCGTCTCCTCGTAGTCCTTCGACACCATCGCGATGGTCAATGGGTAGGAGGCGGTGAACGTGATGGTCTCCGCATTGAACGAGCGCTCGGTGGTGATGGGAACCGAATCCTCGCCGACCAGTCGACCGTTGACGTACAGCGAGAACCAGTTGTCGGCCCACACCTGTGCCGTGAACGTCCGTTCGTCCGCGACATCCGCAGCCGTCGTTGGCGCGGTGGAGGAGGCAGAGGACGTGGACGCACCAGTTGAGATGGGCGTCGAGATGGGTGTCGAGATCGACATGGAAGTCGACGTCGAGGTGCTGCTGGAGCACGCCGCCCCCAGGGTGGCCAGCGCGGCAATGGTGACGAGAAGCGGACGGTTCATCGGGTATAGGTCTCCTTGGTGACAGTGTCCGCCGGATCGGTGAACACGAACGCGGTAACGCGGATCATGCCGGTACCACCAGGAACTGGCCCATCAGCCCCTCGTCCTCGTGGTTGGCCATGTGGCAGTGGTACATGAACGGGTGCTCGGTGCTGGCGAAGTCGTCGAACTTGGCGACGAATGAGACCGACTCACCGATGAAGATGGAAAAGGTGTCCTTCCACCCCTTCTCGTACTCGGCGACCTCGCCGGTGCTGCGCGACACGATCGAGAACTGCACGTCGTGCATGTGGAACGAGTGGCTGAAGATCTTGCCGTTGTTGATGCTCCACTGCTCGACGGTGTCCAGCGTGACGGTCTGGTTGATCGTGTCCATCGAGTACCCGGCGTCGTCGAACGTGAACGGTGAACCTGGGCCGGTGTCGGTGATGGCGATCGTCCGCTTGCTCGTGGCATCTGCTGCGGTCCACAACGTGTTGGCCACGAGCTCTGTCGGTAGGGCAGTGACGGCGCCCGAGATGGCGGCGATGACGTTGATGTGGAGCACGTCGAACGTGGTGTTGTTCAGCGAGCTGCCGAAGACTTCGCCACTCGCGGCATCCTCGCCGCCAGGGAAGCCAAAGGGATGTCCGCCGTTGAAGGCCTGCATGGTCAGCGATGCGCCGACTGCGTCGGCAGTGAGGTCGACGACGATCTCGTAGCGCTCGCCCGGCGCGATGATCAGCGTGGTCACGGGGACCGGTGCGTTGAGTAGGCCGCCGTCGGTGCCGATCACATGGAAGGTGCGATTGTCGCTGAAGCCGAGATCGTAGACCCGCTCGATCTCGGCGTTGAGAATGCGGAACCGAACCATCTGCGCAGGCAGGCCGACCTCGGCCTTCAGCGTGCCGTTGGTCAGCATCTCATCGCCGTAGGGGGTGACCGTGGTGAGTACGAACTCGTTGCTGCTCGAGAAGGTGCGGCTGGTCAGCATCAACGGAATGTCGTCGACACCGTACGTGCGGGGGAGCGCGAGCGCGGCCTCCGTGTCGTCCTGCACGATGATGAAACCACCGGCGCCCTGGTTCATCTGCGTCCACGTCTTCTCGTGCATGTGCGGGTGATACCAGAAGGTGGCGGCGTTGTTCTTCACCTCGAAGCTGGGTGACCATGTGGCGCCGGCGGCAATGGTCTGGTGCGGCCCGCCGTCCATCTCGGCAGGAATGTGGAAACCGTGCCAGTGGGTGGTGGTCTCCTCATCGAGCTTGTTGGTCACGTTCAGTTGCACCGAAGCGCCCTTCTGCATGATCAACGTGGGACCCCAGAACTCGGCGCCGTTGTACCCGATGGTGGGGGTGGCTGCGCCATCGTGCAACTGCTTGGTGGTGGTTGCGACGCTGAGATCGAACGTGGTTCCCGTGAGGGTGGGTGGGATCCACAACGTGTTGTACCCCTCGGTCGCCACCGACGTGTTGGCAGCAACGCTGTTCGTCGTCGCGCTGGACGACGAATCAGACGACTTGCTGCACGCGCCGAGCATCAGCGCGCCACCGGCGAGCAGGAACGTTCGGCGTTGGATGAGCGGGTTCAGCGGGGTCATGGTGCGCACGATACGTAGGCCGCCTCCGGATTCGCTGAATCCCGGTCTTCAGCAAATCTCAAGGTTCCGTGCCTAGCCCTGATTCTTCACGAGTCTGAGGTGGGCTGAGTCGCGTATCCGCGTTGCGGCCCTCCTGACCTGCTTTTCTTGTTCTTGCGACAGAGCAGGAAATGCCGATCAGGAGGGCACTCGCGAAGTGAACCGTAACAGTGTGATGAACGT
>WLMZ01000018.1 GCA_009726095.1 Actinomycetota bacterium | reverse complement strand
TCAGCTTTGACCATGATGAGTCGGATGGCCTCGGGCAGGTGGGCGGACAAACGGCCGCTGTAATCAACGGTGCACCGGGCAATCACGAGACGCATTGGCAAGGACACTACTGCGGGGCGAGCCGGGGCCCTGTGTTGCCGTGTCGGGGTGAGGGTGATCGAGTCAGCGGCCGACGTGGTCGCGCATGCGCTTTTGGATGAGGTCGCGCCGGGCCTGGAGATCGCGGTAGGTCAGCGCATCGGCGGAAGGTTCGAGCCCGAAGCCTGCCTTCACGCTGTCGAGGTTGATCTCCATTGCGTTGGCATCGACCCCCAACTCGCGCCCGAGGCGTTCGCCGTGCCGCTCGGCGAACAGCATGGAGATGTTGGCGATCTCGCCGAGGATGTCGAGGTTTGGGGCGAGGCTGGCGATGGCGCCGTCGAGGAACACCATGTTCTTGACGTACAGCATCAGCTCCTTGGGCAACCGTGCGCCGTACCCGAGCAGGGCCTTGACCACCCGCTGCACCTCCTTGACCAACTCGTCGCCGGAAAGCGTGGTGGGGTCGATGGTGGGCTGGTCGAGTCGGAGATCACGGATGACCGCATCGAGATCGGTATCCATGGGCAGTGCTCCGAGATCGCGGAGGGCAGCGACCTGGCCGCGCACGTCGTTCGTGGTGGCTCCGAGCATGAGCCGCAGGAACGCCAGCCGACGTTCGTCACTGAGCCGGCCGACGATACCGAAGTCGAGCAGCGCGGTGCGGCCGTCCGCCAGCACGAACATGTTGCCGCCGTGGAGATCGCCGTGGAACAGCCCCTCGATCATCGCGCCCTCCATGAAGGCGATCATGCCCGTGCGGATGACGGCCTCGGTGTCGATGCCGGCGTCTTGCATGCCGGCGACATCGTCGAACTTGAATCCGGCCACCCGTTCCATCACCAACACGCGGCGAGAGACCAACCGGGGATGGGGGCGGGGGATGACGTACCCGTCCTGTTTCAGATCCTTGAGCACACGCGCCATGTCGAGCATGTTCGCCGCCTCCATCCGGAAGTCGAGCTCTTCGACGATGGTCTCGGCGAAGAGTTCGACCAGCGCTGGCGGGTTGGCCAGCGCAGCGATGGGGATGCGCCCGACGAGATGGGGCGCCAACCACGCCATGACGCGTAGGTCCTTGCGGACGAGGCTGCTGACCGATGGTCGCTGCACCTTCACGACCACCTGCTCGCCCGTGCGCAGCGTGGCAGCGTGCACCTGGGCGATGGAGGCGGCCGCCAGTGGGGTGGTGTCGAACGACGAGAAGATGTCCTCGATGCGCGCGCCGAGGTCGGTTTCGACCGTCAGCCGTACGTCGTCCCACGGTTCGGGGGCAACCTGGTCGCGGCACAGCTTGAACTCGTTGACCAGTTCGGCGGGGAACAGGCCCTCGCCGCTGGAGATGATCTGGCCGAGCTTGATGTAGGTGGGGCCCAGCAGCTCGGCCGCCTTGCGGAGGCGCAGCGAGATCTCGGCGCGGCTTGCCTCGGTGGTGGCGTAGCGGCCGCGTCGCTTGCGAATCATCCACGGGACCAACGCTCGGCCGAGGCGGGCGGCCACGGTGACCACGCGCGTGCCGGGAGGGAGCCGCGAGGGGCGGGTGAGGTCGGGCACCTCGGCCTGGGCGGCACCACGAAGGCGTTCTGCCAGCGGCAGCCACACGACGGCGTCGCGGTCGAGTACCCAGGGTGCGGCATCGGTGAACGCACCCCAGGTGCGGTCATCGGAACCGTTGTCGTGCCAGCGCCGGTCGGGGACCATCGGAGTTGCCATGTCGCCAGTCTGCCGCCGCCGCGAAGTGTCCACACGCGATTTGGCGCGGCTCTGGTCACGCCCGTGCGAAATTCGTCGTTGCCGTCAACCTCGACCGTATGGATCAACACCTCGTCGGCAACGGCGCCCGATCCGTTCCGAATGCGGTGAGCCGACTACACCTAGAGAGCACATTGCCGGTCGTCACACCCTCATCAGGGTGGCCGGCACAGACATGCACGATGAAGGGGAATGACATGGTCGCTGATCGATGGATCACTGATTGGGAGCCGAGCCAGCGGTTCCCGCTGTACACGCGGGCCAACGCCGGCGAAGTGTTGCCTGACCCGTGCAGTCCCCTTGCCTGGACCGTGGTCTGGGAGCCGGGTGTCGTGCAGGGCTGGGCCGACTCGCAGATCGAGTGCGGCACGATGAACCGCGACGAGTTCGCCATGGACCCCCCCGAAGTCGTTGGCATGTTTGGTGGCTACCTGTACATCAACGGGTCGATGGCCCGGTTGTTCGGCGCGCGTGGTCCGGGCCTGACGCCGGAGATGATCGACCTCGTGTATTTCGGGGCTCACCCCGACGTCACGCCGTATCAGGCCGAACTGTGGCACGACAGCCCTTCGAACACCGCCAAGCTCGCCGAGTGGATGGGTGGCGTGATGACCAACGTCGACCTGCCGGAGCTGATCGTGGACCAGACCAAAGCCACTGCGGTTCGCAACGGGCGTCCCGACCTGGACAAGTTGACCGACCAGCAACTGGTCGAACGCATGCGATCGTTCATCCCGTTCATCCGCGAACTGTTCTGCCATCACCTTTCGATGACAGCGGGAACCTCCATCGGCATGGGCGTCATTGGTGCTGTCGCTGCGGCGATGGGTGACCCCACCGTTGCCTTGAAGCTCATCACCGGTGTCGGCGATATCGATTCCGCGGCGCCGAGTCACGCGTTGTGGGAGCTGTCGCGGTTGCCCGAGAACTCGCCGGAGTTCGCTGCGGGATTCCACCGGTTCCTCAACGATTTCGGTAGTCGCGGCCCGAACGAGTGGGATATCCGCAGCGACACGTGGGAGACCAAGCCCGCTCTGGCGATGGCGCTCATCGAGGTGATGCGTCCGGCGGTCGACAGCGAATCGCCCGCGCTGCGCAATGCCAAGAACGTCGAGCAGCGTGAAGCCGTCACGGCGGCCATTCGTTCCGCCCTGGGGAACCAGCCCGAGACGCTCGCCTCGTTCGACGCTGGCTTGCACAGCGCCCATCTGTATCTGTCGGGTCGCGAGCGCGCCAAGACCAACATCATCAAGGTCATCCACGAGGTGCGCGTCAGCGCCCGCGAACTCGCCAGCCGCCACGACTACACCCCGTCGCAGATCTGCATGCTGCTGGCCGACGAGCTCGATGCGTTCGTCAGCGGCCCCGACGAGTTCAGGGCCCGGCTCGCCGCCCGCGAGCAGCAGTACCTCGAGCTGTTCGACCTCGAGCCCCCGTTCATCGTGAACGGGGCGGTGAAGCCGCTCGGCGAGTGGCCACACAGGGGGTCGGCGCGCGCCGCCGCATCCGTGGTGGGCGACGTGCTGCAGGGCGTGCCGGGCAGCCCGGGCAAGGCCGTTGGACGGGCCCGCGTCGTGCTCGATCCCGCCGACCCCTTCGCGCTCGAACCGGGCGATGTGCTGATTGCTCCCATCACCGACCCAGCCTGGACGCCGCTGTTCGTACCGGCATGCGCCGTGGTGGTCAACGTGGGTGCACAGGTCAGCCATGCGGTCATCGTCAGTCGTGAACTCGGTATTCCGTGCGTCGTCAGCGTGCAGAACGCCACCGAGCGCATCCCCGATGGCGCAATGATCGAAGTTGATGGCAACACGGGTACAGTCACCTTGTTGTGATCTCAAGCGTGCTCCATGCCGACACCCCCGACACGGTGGCGGTACTCGGTCGAAGAGTTCAGTACAAGTACGTCGTAGCGGCGATCCTCGTGTCGGCGCTGTTCCTCGACATCCTCGACACCACCATTGTCAATGTCGCCCTGCCCACCCTGGGTCGCCAGTTCGGTGCTGACTCCACCGAGTGGGTGGTCGTTGGGTACACACTCAGCCTGGCCGTGTTCATCCCGGTGTCCGGATGGCTGAGCGACCGGGTCGGCACCAAGCGGGTGTTCCTGTTTGCCTTTGCGATGTTCATCGGCGCCTCGGCGCTGTGCGGTGCCGCCCAGTCGATCGAGCAACTCATTGCCTTTCGGGTACTGCAGGGCGTCGGTGGGGGCATGCTGACGCCGGTCGGCCTGGCGATGATGTTCCGTGTGTTCCCACCGGCCGAACGGGCACGGGTGTCAACGCTGATGATGGTGCCCACGCTCGCTGCGCCAGCGCTGGGGCCGGTCATCGGCGGGTTCCTCATCACCAACGCCGGATGGCGCTGGATCTTCTACGTCAATGTTCCGGTCGGCATGCTGGCGTTCTATGTGGGCCTCAAGCTGTTGCGCGAACACCGCGAACCAACGGCCGGCCGCTTCGACCTGGCCGGGTTCATCCTCTCCGGGGGTGGTCTCGCATCGTTCGTCTATGCGCTCAGCCAGGGCCCACGCGATGGATGGGCCTCGGCCAATGTCTTGCTGTTCGGCCTGCTCGGCGTCACCATGCTTGTCGGCATGGTCTTCGTCGAGACGAACAAGGCACAGCCGATGTTGATGCTGAGCCTGCTGCGGAACCGAATGTTCCGCAATGCGAACATCATCAGCGCCTTCTCCATTGCCAGCTTTCTCGGGCTGCTGTTTGTGCTGCCGTCGTATCTGCAGATCCTGCGTGGGCTCAGCGCCCAAGACTCTGGTCTGGTCACGTTTCCCCAGGCCATCGGCGTCGGTTGTTCCACGTTCATCGCCGGATCGTTGTACAAGCGCATCGGGCCCCGCCGGCTCATCTTCAGCGGGCTGTTTCTGTCGTCGATGACCATTTTTGCCTTCCAATGGCTGACGCTCAGCACGAACCTGTGGTGGATCCGTGGGCTCATGGTCGCCCGTGGCTTCTGCATGGGCTTCGCGTTCGTGCCGATGCAGGCGTCGAGCTATGCCACCATTGCGCCCGCCGACAACGGCCGGGCGTCGGCGATCTTCAGTACGCAACGTCAGGTGGCCATCTCGCTCGCCGTGGCCGTGTTGGGCACCATCCTGGCGCGTTACATCACCATGGGCCCCACGGGTCTGGTATCTGACCCGCAGCGCGCGCTCGCCGGTTTCCACATGACGTTCGTCGTCGCAGGTGGCCTGGCACTGCTCGGTTCGGTCGCAGCCTTGTTCATCCGCGACAGCGATGCCGCCGGCACCATGTCGCCGCGTCGATGAGCGGGCCACTGCAGGGCTACCGGGTGGTCGAACTCGGCGTCTGGGTGGCTGGTCCCGCTGCCGCCGGGCTGATGGCCGATTGGGGTGCCGAGGTCATCAAGGTCGAACCGCCGGCTGGTGACCCGCAGCGGGCGGTCTTCGGCGCCTTCGGCATTGCCGACCAAAAGGGTGTGCCACCCTTCGAGATCGACAATCGCGGCAAGCAGTCGGTGGTGCTCGATCTGCAGACGGCCGATGGCATCGATGCGATGCATGCGCTGCTCGCCACCGCTGACGTGTTCATCACCAACGTGCGTCCCGCTGCGCTCGAACGGCTCGGCCTCGACCATGCCACCGTGATCGCGCGGTTCCCTCGGCTGGTCTACGGCAGCCTGACCGGCTATGGGCTGCAGGGTCCCGAACGCGACCGGGCCGGCTACGACGTCGGAGCCTTCTGGGCGCGCAGCGGCATGGCCCAGACGTTGGTGCCGCCCGATCAGCTGCCGCCATCGATCCGCAGCGGTATGGGCGATCACGTCACGGGCATCACCCTGGCATCGGGCGTGCTCGCCAAACTGCTCGAGCGTGAACGCACCGGTGTCGGCGGGCTGGTGGCCACGTCGCTGTTACGTACCGGCATGTACACCATCGGGTGGGACATCGGCATCCAGTTACGTTTCTCGAAACGTGAGAGCACCCGACCGCGCGAGCGCACGCGCGCCCCGTTGATGAACTGTTACCGGGCCGGCGACGGCCGAGCGTTCTGGTTGCTCACGCTCGAAGGTGACCGACACTGGCCAAACCTGCTTGCAGCATTGAACCAACCCGGTCTGGCCGACGACATTCGATTCACAACAGCCAGGGATCGTCTGGCCAACAGCATCGAACTGGTCGCCGCGCTCGACGCTGCGTTTGCCCAACGCACCTTCGATGACATCGTGGCCTCGTTCGACGCCCACGATGTGTGGTGGGCGCCGTTGAACAGCATCGTCGATGTCATCAACGACCCTCAGGCGATTGCGGCCGGGGCGTTCGTGGCGATGGATGCACACGAGGGTGAGGAGCCGTATGTTGCCGTCAACTCACCGGTCGATTTCGGTGAACCTGCGACCGCCCGCGGCCGGGTGCCCAAGCTGGGCGAGCACACTGAATCGGTGTTGCGCTCGCTCGACCCGCCGGCCACGGTTGCGCCGGATCACGAGTCCCACGGTCACTGAGGCGCGCTGGGGGATTGGCGATGCGTAACGACCGGTCCGCGTCGAGGGTGTGTTCACTCCACCCCCACATCGGTTGCAAACCCAACAAACCCCCCGGTCGGGAGAGGTGGCCGAACCCTGAAGGCCACGCTGTCCGACAGGCGCGAACCTTCGTGGTCGGTACAGCTAGAAGCCCGTGCCGTGGGCGTGGTCACACAGCTTGGTCTGACCGGCGGCCACCTGACCGGCGCCAATACCTTCGAGCGCCGAGAACGGCCCGCAGGTCTGCGGCACGATCCACACATGGATCATCGGTGACGCCCGGAACTTCTGCAGACCACTGGGACAGTTGCCGGCGCCATCGGTGAGCCCGGCAACCCGGGGGGCCACGGGGTCCTTGGTGAAGCAGAGGTTGTCGTGGATGTGGAACTGGGTCAGTGCGCCGCCGAGCACCGGCACCTTGTCGAGCGTGACCGTGTCGGGCAGCAGGTACATGGCCGACACCAACTTCTTCGTGCCGTCGGCCTGCGGCTCGTACACCAGGCTCTCGGGGTAATCGGGGTTCAGGACGATGTCGTCGTTGATCCAGTTCCAGTTGATGTAGTGCTCAACGCCAGTGATCGCGTCACCGATGGAATGAAACCCAGCGGCCTCGGCCCTGGCCGGGTCTGCCCATTGCGGCAGCCGCACGACGGTGATGGCCACCAGGTTCTCGGCGTCGGCCTGTTGCTCGGGGGTCACGCCGGCGACGCCGCCCAGATCGATGGGCTTCGTGGGGTCGTAGGCCACGGTGGGCACAGCGGCAGCCGTGTGAACGTGCACGGTGTCGGTGGTGGCTCCCGTGCCGGCGTTGGCGCCGGACGGAGCGGCGGCGGTGTGGTCATGGGGTTGTGACTCGTCGATCACGGTGGTGGAGCTGCCGTCGGCGGCAACGACCGTGTGGCTGTGCACATGGCTGCTGCCAGTGATCATCGCCGGGATGGTGAGCGCTGCGACCGCGAGTGCGGGGAACGACAGCTGATTCGGCCTGGTCTGACGCCAGCCGATGAGTGCCGCCGACAGCGCAAGGCCCGTAGCGATGAGTCCGAGCAACGCGCAGGCGGAATCGGTGAACTGCGCAGGCTCGCGGACCTCGAGCCCGCCGATGTAGGAAACACCCGCGAGCCGGGTGGTGAGCCATGCACCGACCGCAACGAGGTTGCCTGCCGCGCCGACGGCAGCGAACCACCGGCTGGGGTGGAACAGCGAAATCAGGCCCCAGCCGATCTGGAAGCAGGCCACGGCGATGAACAACCGGGCGAGGCCGGCGTGCTCGGCATGGATGCCGATGGCGCCGGCATGCACGACACCCGCACCGATGGAGGCAACGGCGGCGGTGGCGATGCCGGGAAGGCGATTGACGAGCGCGCCCGAACGGGCAAAGGTGGCGATGGGTTCGCTTGGTTGAACAGCGATGGTCATGGTGGTCCCCCCAGGAACGTTTGCGCAAGTGTAGGCCGCGAGGATGCCCGGGCTTCGTGCAGGTCAGTGGAAATTCGGGGACCGCTTCTCGCGCAGCGCAGCGACGCCTTCGCGGTATTCCTCGGTGCGCGTGGCCTCATCGATCAGGCGCTTTGAGTCGGTGATCGAGGCTCCGACATCGTGGCGGAGCAGGTCGGTGTAGAGCTGCTGTTTGGTCACCCGCACGGCGTTTGGCCCGGCTGTGTTGGCCAACACGCGCGCGTAGTCGAGGGCTGCCTGCAGCGTGGCCTCGGCGTCGGCGAGCACGCCGTTCCATAGACCCCAGTCGGCGGTCTCGGCAGCGGTGAAGATGCGCCCCGACAGCAGCAGGTCGGCCGAACGGGTGACCCCGATCAGCCGTGGCAGTGTCCAGCTCGTTGCGTACTCGGCGGGGAGGCCCAGCTTCGGTGCGGCGGTGGTCATGCGCGCCGTGGCACAGGCGAAGCGGAGGTCGCAGAACAGCGCCAACGCCAGCCCGATACCGGCGCATGCGCCGTTGATGGCGGCGATCACCGGCAGGCGCATGCCGTACTGGAACGCGAAGTCGTGGTCGAACTCGGGGCGTACGCCGAAGCCGGGCGTGGCTGCCTCGGTGGGCAGACCCGTTTCGTAGCTGCCGCGTTCGGCATGCCCGGCGAGCGCCTGGCTGTCGCCGCCGACGCAGAACGCCGGGGGAGTGCCGGTGAGCACCACGGCGCGCACCTGGGGATCGGCTTCGAGCTCGGCCAGGATCCAGCGATACTCGGCGTGCATCCGCCCGGTCCAGGCGTTGTGACGGTGTGGCCGATGCAGCCAGACCGTGGCCACATGGTCGTGCACCTCCAGACGCGTGGCCTTCAGCTCCATCGGCTACTGCCAGCCGTTGTCGCGGTGCTCGCGCCAGCGATCGCCCCACAGGGCATCGAGTACCGGTTCGGCAAGCTCGGGCCGGCACACCAGGAAATCGGGCAACCAGGCATCGGGATCGTTGTAGATCAACGGCGAGCCGTCGATGCGGCTGGTATGCATGCCTGCTGCAGCGGCCACGCCGGCCGGAGCGGCCGAGTCCCATTGGTACATCCCGCCGTCGTGCACGTAGATGTCCGCTTCGCCGAGCACGACCGCCATTGCCTTGGCCCCTGCGGAGCCGAGCCGCACGGCGTCGCAGCCCAGTTCGTTGGCCACGATGACGGCGGCATACGGGGCGCGGTTGCGGCTGGTGATCAGGCGCGGGCGATCCGAGCGGCGTTCGGGCAACGGCGGTGCAGGATCGGTGGCAAAGACCATGTCGTGCGCTGGCAGGCTGACAGCGGCGGCGGTGAGCCGGTCGTGTTCCCATAGTGCAATGTGCACCGCCCAGTCGAAGCGTCCGTGTTCGCCGTATTCGTTGGTGCCATCGAGTGGATCGATGATCCACACCCGGTCTGCGCCGATGCGGTGCGAGGTGTCGGCCCCCTCTTCGGACAACACTGCATCGCCGGGGCGGAGCGCGGAGAGCGCCTTCAGGAGGAACCGGTGCGACATGATGTCGCCGGTGTCTTTCACCTGCCAGGGCGGGGCGCCGTCGTTGAACAGCTGTTCACGGAGCTCTACCAGCATCCGGCCCGCCTCGACGGCCAGGCGCGACGCCAACGCAGCGTCGGTTTCGGCGGAGGTCGCGGTGTCGGGGACGATGCTCATGCCCGCCGTCCGAGGCGCATCGCGTCGCGAGCCAGATTGCGAACCAGGGCCTCGGGTGCGCCGGTGTCGATCAATCCCTGCACCTGCGCCTCGAGACGCTCGGCATCTGCCTCTTCGAACGCATCGATGGGTTCGCGACGAACCACCGACGACGCCGCCAACAGCGAGATGGCAGCAACGGCGGTGGTCATGCCGATGGTCAGCACGATGCCGTTGTTGTTGCCGGCCACCGAGCTGATGATCAGCCCGGCGATCCCGCTGACGAAGACCGCCGCACAGAGGGTTCGCAGCGTACGCAGTGACATCTCGCCATTCTCGCAGGACATTGCGTTGGTCCGAGCGTCCCACCTCCGAAAATTCCCATTTGGTCTCAGAGCAGTGCGCGGGCGTGCCAAGATATCGAAATGTCAAGCCACGAGGTCTCCCGCCGTACTCTGCTGGGCGCAGGCGCAGCAGCCACCGCCGTTACGGCAATCGGGGGTGCCGGTGCCGCCAACGCGAGCGAGCCGATCACGATGACCGGTCGCGGCCAGGGTGACGGTCAACCCCGGTTCGGAACCGAGTCAGTGCCAGCGTTGCAACAGGGCGAACAGGTCATCTTCTATACGCCGGGTGGTCTGGTGCCGAACGGCTTTGCTGCCGGGGCGTCGATGATCTACGACGGCTCACTGGCGGGTGCGCGGACCGGTACCCTCGGGGAAACGTTGAGCGCATCGATCAATATCCCGCTGGGCAGCCGTCTCACCGGTGTGGACTTCGTCATGGCGGGCAACCCGCTCGGCGGCACCATCAACGTGACCCGATACCTCCCTTTGGTGAACGGCGATCACACGGTGCTGCACAGCCAGGTAATCAGCGGCTCTGGCATCACGGTGTATTCCACTGCAACACTCGACGAGCTCTTCGACGGAACCCAGACGTTCGAGGCGTACTTCACCACGAGTGCGGCCACCTGCGTGTGCAAAGGCATCCGTGCGCGATACGTGCCGGTGTCGTTCGGGCTCATTCCCATCACGCCTGCACGCGTGTACGACAGCCGCTTCAACATGACACCCGATGCGAACGGGCCGATCTCGGCCGGGGCCAGTCGCACCATCTCTGTCGCTGCGGCCCGCAATCCGCTCACAGGGGTGCGCACCGGCGACATCGTGGTTCCGGCGTCGGCCACCGCCGTTGCATTCACCGTGACCGTTGCGGGCACGGTTGGCGGTGGCTATCTGGCAGTCAACCCGGGCGGAGCAACCGCAGTGACGGCATCGTCGATCAACTGGAGCAGCACTGGGCAGGTGCTCGCCAATACCGGTGTCGTCAAGCTCAACGACTCACGTCAGATCACCGTCGTCCAGGGTGGTGGAGCAACTGACTTCATCATCGACATCGTCGGCTACTACGCCTAGCCCCAGTTGCCGTGGGGGGCCGAGCTGATCAGCGCACGGCCTCGCCGATGAGGGCTGCGAGCGCCGTGGCGTGGGGTGGTTCGAGCATCGTCAGGTGGGTTCCCCGCACGCGGTGTGTCACCAGGTGCGGCACGAGTAGCGCCCAGCGCGCGGCCTGCTCGCTGCCGTCGACATGCAGCAGCGTGACCGGGAACGCCGCCGGTTCAGGCCGGTAGCGCCTGATTGCGAGCTCGGTGATCTGGAAGATGGCAGTGCGTCGGTGCGGGCTGTTGGTCGGTCTGCCGGGGTGGACCCTTCGGCCGAGCACGGCGGCGCGGCGGAGCATGATCTGCGGGCGGCGTACGAGCGCGGCAATGCTGCCCGTTGCGCCGCGCTTGCGTGTTGGACCCGTGGACAGCTCGGCCGGTCCGGCTCGGCCGTGTGGCTCGTCGCCCATCGCTGCGTCGAGCAGCACGACGCGCACATCGCGCGAGCCTCGTGTGAGTTGCTGGGCGATCTCGTAGGCAACGACGCCGCCGGCCGAGTAGCCGACCACGGTGACCGTGCCCTCGGGTTGTAGCCGAGCGATGTCTTTCAGCGCGCGTGCCGCCGCCGACAGCACGGAACGGTCGATGCGGCCCGGCGCATTGACGCCGTGCGATTCGATCACGACCACCGGCTGTTCGCTCCCGAGCGCGCGACCCACGGAGTCGAATCCCACCGCATTGCCGTGCGCTCCGGGAATGAAGAAGATCGGGGAACGGGTGCCGCTGTCGTTGAGCTGCGTGATCGTTGACCTTCGCTGTGGTCGGGCTGTGGTCAACAACGCGGCCAGCGCAGTACAACTGCGGTGCAGGACGAAGGCATTCGGATCGAAGGCACCGCGGCCGGCGGTGGAGAGCCGCTCTGCGAGTTCGACAGCGGCGAAGGAGTCGAGGCCGAAGTCCCACAGGTCGTCATCGGGATCGATGCTGTCGAGGTCGAGCACCTCGGCTGCGTGGGCCACGACGAAGTATTCCATCGTGCCGGCCGGGCTGCGTGCGGCTGTGGTGCGCCACGGAGCGAGGTCGCCCTGCAGTAGCGCACCCCGGTCGATCTTGCTCCGTTCGGTCATGGGCAGGGCGCGATGCTGCACCAGCAGCGCCGGGATCAGATGTGCGGGCAACAGGGTGCGCAGTTGGCCGCGCACCTCGTGGGGGGTGATCGTTGATTCGTCATCGAGCACGATGTGTGCAACAAGGCGCTGGCCGCCCGATGGTGATGGGTGGGGCAGCACCACCAGGTTGCGAATGCCGGGGATCTGACGCAGCACCCGCTCGGGTTCAGATGGTTCGACGAGCTTGCCGCGGATCTTGATGAGATCGTCGATGCGCCCCAGATGTTGGTAGGTGCCATCGCCGAGCTGTTCGGCAAGGTCTCCGGACCGCCACCAGCGTGCGCCGTCGGCATCGGTGCCGAAGCGGGCGTTGGTCAGTTCTGGATCGTCGAGGTACTCGCAGGCAACGGCGCCGACGACGACGATCTGCTGCAGTTCGTCCGCTCCGTGGCCGATCGGTTCCAGCCGCACCCGACCCGGTCCGACGGGGAACCCCAATGAGATCGGCCCGCTGCGTTGCGGCGTGTCGGCTGCGATGCTGTTGAGGAACAGTGCTCCGGCAGTTTCGGATGCTCCGTATGCGACGGTGATCTCGGCGTTGGCGTTGAATGCCTGTCGGAGTGCGGGCAGCTGGTCCCACGAGAACGGCTCGCCGCCCACCACGATGCGCGTGACCGACTCGATGCGCCGCTCGGCGGGCGACCGGTTGAGCACGGTGGCCGCCAACGACGACACCATGCCGACCATGTTGATCGATTCGCGATCGATACGGTCGAGCAGCTCGAGTGGGGTCATCTGCGATGGGTCGAGCACCAACATCGATGGTCCCGTCGATGGCGTGACGGCATTGACCAGGCCGCCCATGAAGCTGAACGGCGAGAGGGCGGTCATCCGTTTCAACGGGTCGTTCTGGGCGTAGAAATCGAGATTGCGCTGGTGCATGGCCGAGAGGAACAGGCCGTCGTACACCACACCTTTGGGCCGGCCGGTGGAACCCGAGGTGAACACGACCGCAGCCCGGGCCGAGGGGTCCCTCGGCTGCGCAGGGCTGGGGCGATCCGGCGTGCAGCGCGCATCGATCGTGCGCATCCCGCTGGGTAGCAACCCAGCCCGGTGGGGTCCGGTGACGATGGCCAGATCCGGTTGCCCGAGCCGCTGCAGCAGTTCGTGCATCATCGCCGGCGGATGTGACTCGTCGAGCGCCGAGAATGCCACGCCGGCCCGGATGGCGGCGTGGATCGCCAGGATCGACCAGATGTCTCGCCCCACGACGATGGGGAGGATCAACGAGTCCCGGAGCGGTGCATCGGCGATGTGCTCGAGGATCAGCCGGGCCAGTGTCCCGGCGCGGGCATCGAACTCGGCGAAGCTCAAGCGGTCGGAGTTGTCCCACAGGGCGATCCGGTCCGGTGTGCGCAACGCCCAGTCGGTCAGGCCGGTGGCCATTTCGCTTGGCAGTCTCAACGACACGACGCACCCCTCGGATCGTGATTCGGGGCCATCGCTCGCTCGGTGTCTCTCAGCGGGCGAGGGGCTTGTACTTGATGCGGTGCGGCTGATCGGCGGCAGAGCCGAGTTCCTTGTGGCGCCAGGCCTCGTACTCGCTGAAGTTGCCCTCGAACCAGCGCACCTGGCTGTCGCCCTCGAACGCCAGCACATGGGTGGCGATGCGGTCGAGGAACCAACGATCGTGGCTGATGACCACGGCGCAGCCGGGGAAGTTCTCGAGCGCCGATTCGAGCGCGCGCAGCGTGTCGACGTCGAGGTCGTTGGTGGGTTCGTCGAGCAGCAGCACGTTGCCGCCGGTCTTGAGCAGCTTGGCCAGATGCACGCGGTTGCGCTCGCCGCCGGAGAGATCGCCGACACGCTTTTGCTGATCGCTGCCCTTGAAGTTGAAGCTGGCCACGTAGGCGCGCCCATTGACATCGCGGTTGCCGATCTTGAGCAGCTCGATGCCCCCGGTGATCTCTTCGAACACCGTGGCGTCGTCATCGAGGCTGTCGCGGCTCTGATCCACATAGGCCATCTGCACGGTTTCGCCCACGGTGATCGTGCCGCTGTCGCTGGGCTCCTGACCGGTGAGCATCTTGAACAGCGTGGTCTTGCCGGCGCCGTTGGGGCCGATGATGCCGACGATGCCTGCCTTGGGCAGGGTGAACGACAGGTCCTCGATGAGCAGGCGATCGCCGAAGGCCTTGCCGAGATGGTCGACCTCGATGACGGTGTCGCCCAAGCGGGGGCCTGCGGGGATCATGATCTCCAGGCGATCGGGGCCGCGCTCGGCTGCCTCTGCCTCGTTCTGCAGGCGGTCGTAGGCGGTGAGGCGGGCCTTGCCCTTGGCCTGGCGTGCCTTGGGCGACATGCGCACCCATTCGAGTTCGCGCTCGAGGGTGCGGCGGCGGTTCTCGTTGCTCTTCTCCTCGCGCAGCATGCGTTCCTGCTTCTGTTCGAGCCAGCTGGAGTAGTTGCCCTCGAATGGAATGCCCTTGCCGCGGTCGAGCTCGAGAATCCACTTGGCGACGTTGTCGAGGAAGTAGCGATCGTGAGTGATGGCCACGACGGTGCCGTTGTAGTCCTTCAGGAACCGCTCGAGCCATTCGACGCTCTCGGCATCGAGGTGGTTGGTGGGTTCGTCGAGCAGCAGCAGGTCTGGGTGGCTGAGCAGCAGCCGGCACAGTGCCACTCGGCGGCGCTCGCCACCGCTGAGCTTGGTGACGTCGGAGTCGTTGGGCGGGCAGCGCAGCGCGTCCATGGCGATCTCGACATTGCGTTCGAGGCTCCACGCATCGGTGGCGGCGATCTTGTCTTCCAGCTCGGCCTGCAGGACACCGATCTTGTCGTAGTCGGCATCGGGGTCGGCCCACATGGCCATGACCTCGTTGTAGCGATCGAGTACGCCCTTCACCTCGGCCACGCCGTCCATCACGTTGCCCAGCACGTCCTTGTCGGGATCGAGCTGTGGCTCCTGCGACAGGTAGCCGACAGTGAAACCGGGGGTGAGGCGGGCCTCGCCGCTGAAGCCGTCGTCGAGGCCGGCCATGATGCGCAGCAGGCTGGACTTGCCGGCACCGTTGGGGCCGAGCACGCCGATCTTGGCGCCCGGGTAGAACGAGAGCGAGATGTTCTCGAGCACCGTCCGGTCGGGCGGGTAGTGG
Source organism: Actinomycetota bacterium (assembly GCA_009726095.1). Lineage (GTDB taxonomy): Bacteria > Actinomycetota > Acidimicrobiia > Acidimicrobiales > Ilumatobacteraceae > WLMZ01. Next base: position 25,353 of record WLMZ01000018.1, on the reverse strand, counting down.
CGGGCGAGTTTGTAACAGGTGTAGATGTATTCGTGAGCCATGGCGCCGATCAGGCTAGCCGTCGTCGGCGCCCGCAGACCGATCGCTGTCGGAGCACGGTGCGCGGACTTGTGGCTCGACGGTGCTACGTTCGCATCCAGTTTGGTTTTCACTACAAGAGGGGGTCGCTCCGATGGAGCTTCTTACGCGGTCGGGTTTCACTTTCGGTTTTCGCTGGCTGCACATCCTGGCCGGCATCACCTGGATTGGTTTGCTGTACTACTTCAACTTCGTGCAGGTGCCGGCGTTTGCAGCATTCGGTGACGAAGGCAAGGCGCGCAACATCGCCATCGACAAGGTCGCCCGCCGCGCCCTGTGGTGGTTCCGTTGGGCATCGGTGGCCACCATGCTCACCGGCCTGATCATCATCGGGATCACCAAGGAGTACATGAAGAAGTTCATGGCCGACGGTAGCGCCGGTGGCATTGGCCCGAACTCGTCGATCTTCGTCGGAATGGTGCTGGGCCTGACGATGGGCGCCAACGTGTGGATGGTCATCTGGAAGAACCAGAAGATCGTGCTCGCGAACGCCGCCAACGTGCTCGCCGGTGGCGAGGCCAACCCGGCAGCTGCTGGTGCCGGCCGCGCTGCCCTCTTGGCCAGCCGCCAGAACACCATCTTCTCGGTGAGCATGCTGTTCTTCATGGTCGGTACCTCGCACTTCTACGGCGTGTTCAGCGAGGCCACTGCCAGCAAGGGCTGGACCTTCGTGTTGATTGCATTCGCGCTGATCGCCCTGTTCGAGCTCAACTGCCTCGGCATCCTCGGCGGCAAGGCCAACACCAACAAGCTGCTGTGGTCCTACGAGAGCCACAAGAACGCCATCATCACCGCCTTCGGTCTGTGGGCCGCGCTGTGGATCCTCAGCGAGATCATCCTCAAGAAGTGATGTCGGCCGATCGGCTTCGCTGATCTGCTCGCCTCGACGATGTGAACATGGGCCGCCCTCCGGGGCGGCTTGTGTCGTTTTCGACGCAGTGTCGTTTTCGACGCAGTGTCGTTTCGTCACGTGTCGGTGAGACGACTCTGCGTCGTGCACGTGCTCGGCAGCCGACTACCGTTCGCCACAACAGAACTGTGGGGAGTTGCTGCATGGAGCCCGAGACCACCATCGAAACGCGCCGCTCGTTCTGTCGGTTCTGTCATGCCGGATGCGCCATCGATGTCGATGTCGACGTCGCCGCCAACCGTGTGGTCTCGGTGCGCGGTGTACTCGACGACCCCATGTACGAGGGCTACACGTGCATCAAGGGCCGACACCTCGGCGACCAGCATCATCACGATGGTCGTCTGTACCACAGCCAGAAGCGCAACGGCGGCGCGTTCGAGCCCATCGCCACGGCGCTCGCGTTCGACGAGATCGCCGATCAACTCGCCGGCCTCATCGAACGTCACGGCCCGCGTGTGCTGGCCACCTACTGCGGCACCGCTGCGTATCAGAACGCCACCGGACTGCCCGTTGCGAAGGCGTTCCACCAGGCCATCGGATCGCCCGGCTTCTACACCTCGGCCAGCATTGATCAGCCGGCGAAGTTCGTTGCACCGATGCGCCATGGTGCGTGGCAGGCCGGTGTGCAGCCGTTCGAATCCAGCGCCGTGGCCATGGTCATCGGCTGCAACACACTGGTCAGCACCTACAGCTTCCCGGGCGGGCTGCCCAGCTTCAATCCGTTGGTGCGGTTACGGCGCGCGAAGGCCAACGGGTTGCAGCTCATCGTGATCGATCCGCGTCGCACCGAGCTTGCGCACTACGCCGACCTGTTCTTGCAGGTGCGGCCCGGCGAGGACCCCACGTTGCTTGCCGGCATCATCCGCGAGATCTTGGTGCACGACGCCATCGATCACGACTTCGTGAGCCGCTGGGTGAACGGACTCGACGAACTCCGCGCCGCTGTCGATGCGTTCACGCCCGACTATGTCGAGCGCCGGGCAGGTGTGCCCACCGATCAGGTGCGTGAGGCGGCGCGCCTGTTCGCGCAGGGGCCCACCGGATCGGTCAGCACCGGCACCGGGCCGAACATGGCGCCGCACAGCACGCTCACCGAGCATCTCAGCGTCTGCCTCAACACCTTGTGCGGTCGATACCTGCGCGCCGGCGAGCCGCTGCTGAACCCGGGCGGCGTCCTCACTCCTCCCGGTGCCGTACGCGCCCAGGCCATCCCGCCGATGCCGCAGTACCTCAGCAAGGGCACGCCGCAGCGCGTGCGCAACCTGTACTCGCACCGGGGCGAGCCGCCCACCAGCACGCTGCCCGACGAGATCCTGCTGGAGGGCGAGGGGCAGATCCGTGCGCTGCTGACCATCGGTGGTAATCCGGTGGTGGCGTTCCCCGATCAACGCAAGACCGTCGAGGCGCTGCGATCGCTCGATCTGCACGTGGTCGTCGACGCCCATCTCTCTGCCACCGCGCAGTTGGCGCACTACGTGATCGCCAGCACGCTCAGCCTGGAACGGCCCGACGTGCCAACCACCATTGACCGGTGGTTCGCCGAGGCCTACACCAACTACACGCCGGCCGTGCTGCAGCCGGCGCCAGAGATGCGCCAGGAATGGCAGGTGTACACGGAACTCGCGTCGAGGCTCGGCGTCACCATCACCCTGCCCGGCGGCACGATCGAGCCGGGCGCCGATGTGACCGCCGACGATGTGCTCGACCTCATCTATTCGCGCGCGAAGGTCCCCTTCGCCACGGTGCGCGCCAATCCTGGCGGGCACATGTACCCCGAACTGGCAACGGTGGTCGAAGACGCCGACCCGGCAGCGACGGCCCGGCTCGAACTGGTGCCCGATGGCATCGCTGAAGAACTCGCCGAGGTGTTCGCCGAGGCCACCAGCGCGCAGGTGATTGCCGGGTTCGACCCGCACCGGCACACGTTCCGCATGACCAGTCGCCGGCTGAAGAGCGTGTTCAACTCGAGCGGTCGCGAGCTCGGCGACCTGCGCCGCAAAGAGGGCACCAACTACGCACACATGCACCCGAGCGACCTTGTGGCCGTGGGGGTGGTCGATGGTGACATCGTGGAGTTGGCGTCACCGCGTGGAGCCATCCGGGCCATCGTGAAAGGCGCCGAAGATGTTCGCCCCGGCACGGTCTCGATGGCGCATGCGTGGGGCGGTGTGCCAGATCAGCCGGGGGAGTTGTCGGTCATCGGCTCGACCACCTCGATGCTGGTCGACACCGACAGTGGGTACGACAAGTTCACCGGCATGCCCGTGATGAGCGCCATCCCCGTGCACGTGAGCGCCGTGAGAGAGCACTCACGCTGACGCCGCTGCGACCTAGCTGACGGTGAGCGTGGCCTTCATGTTGGTGTGGCCGGGCACGGTGCAGATGATCTTGTAGGTGCCGGGTGTGAGCGTGTACGAGCCCGTGTCCGTGGCGCCGCTCTTGGCGACCTCCAACTCGCCCGGCAGGGATTTGCCGGCGGGATCGATGATGGCCAACGTGTGTCGCTGGCTGTCGTTGTTGGTGTACAGCACCTTCACCTCTCCAGCTGTGGCCGTGTAGGAGCCGGTGTCGAACCGGATGCCGGGTCCGGCGATGACATGGAGGCCGATGTCGGCGGGCACCGTTGCGGTGGTTGCGTTGCTGGACGAACTGCTGGAACAGGCGGTGAAGGCCAGTGCCGCAAGGCCGGCGACGAGGGTCCGGGCCACGACGGCACGGGGTGTGTGGGTGAGCGGGCGGAACGTCATGGAACGGATTATATAAGCAGTCGCTTGTTAAATTCAAGGTGGCGCTTGTCTCACCGCCAGCGGGCAGGCTGTGTTCGGGCCGTTGGCTCGGTGCGGGTCGGGTGGACAACGCCCAAGGGATCAGCCCCGGCGAGTGTTGACGGCTACGATCTGTGCCGATGTCATCGCAACTGGAATCTGGTCAATCGTTTGGCGCGAACTCGTGGCTGGTCGACGAAATGTACGAGCAGTATCGGGCCGATCCCCAAGCGGTCGGAGAGGCCTGGCGGGAATTCTTCTCCGACTACAAATCGGGCGGCGCTGCCATAGCGGCGCCGACAATTGCGACGCCCTCGCCACCCGCCGCCCCGCAGGTTGCTGCGTCGCCTGCTGGCGCATCGGCTGAGTTGCTGGGCGAGCCCATCCGCGGAGCCGGTGCGGCCATCGCCGCCAACATGGAACGCAGTCTCACGGTTCCCACGGCGACCAGCTTTCGCAATGTGCCGGCCAAGTTGCTGGAGGTGAACCGCAAGGTCATCAACGGCTACCGCACCCGTGCCGGGCAGAGCAAGATCAGCTTCACTCACCTCATCGGCTACGCGATTGCGCGTGCCATCGGCGATGCCGTTCCGCAGATGAACAACGGTTACGCGGTCGATGCCGAGGGCAAGCCGCGAATCATCCGTAACGCCACGGTCAACATGGGTCTTGCCGTTGATGTCGCCAAGAGCGACGGCAGTCGCACCCTGGTCGTGCCCGTGCTGCGCGACGCCAACGTCTTGAACTTCGATCAGTTCATCTCTGCGTACGAGGAGATCATCCGCAAGGTCAAGGGCAACAAGCTGACCGTGGCCGACTTCCAGGGTGCCACCATCACCCTCACCAACCCCGGCACCATCGGTACCGTGCAGAGCGTGCCACGGCTCATGCCCGGTCAGGGCGTCATCGTGGGGGTGGGCAGCATCGACTATCCGGCCGAGTTCCAGGGCAGCGACGAACGCACCCTTGGTTCGCTCGGCGTCAGCAAGGTCGTCACGGTCACCAGCACCTACGACCACCGCATCATTCAGGGCGCCGAAAGCGGCATGTTCCTGAAGCGCGTGCACGAGCTGCTGCTCGGCGAACACGGTTTCTACGAGGACGTGTTCAAGGACCTCGCCGTGCCCTACGAGGCTGTCAAGTGGCGCACCGACATCAACCCTGCCAACAGCGAAGATGCGATGTTGCACAAGCAGATGCAGGTGGCCACGCTCATTCGCGTGCACCGGGTGCGCGGGCACCTCATCGCCGATCTCGATCCGCTGCGCTGGAAGCAGCCGCAGTTGCCGATGGAGCTTGATCCCGCCACCTACGGACTCACGATCTGGGACCTCGAGCGCGAGTTCCTCACGGGCGGCGTCGGTGGGGTGGAGAAGCAGGCGCTCGGCGATCTGCTGGGCGTGCTGCGCGACGCGTATTGCCGCACCATTGGCATCGAGTACATGCACATTCAGGACACCGACGAGCAGCGTTGGATCCAGAGCAAGGTCGAGGGCGTGCACTTTTCGTTCACGAAGGAAGAGAAGCGCCGCATCCTCGAGCGCCTCAACGCCGCTGAGGCCTTCGAGAAGTTCCTCGCCACCAAGTACGTGGGCGCCAAGCGGTTCGGACTCGAAGGCGCGGAATCCGCCATCCCGATCCTCGATTCGGTGCTCTCCAGTGCCGTCGATGCTGGCATTGATTCGGCGGTGCTTGGCATGGCCCACCGCGGCCGGCTGAACGTGCTCGCCAACCTGATGGGCAAGAGCTACGACCAGATCTTCAAGGAGTTCGAAGGCCACGTCGACCCCACCTCGGTACAGGGTTCCGGCGATGTGAAGTACCACCTCGGTGCCATCGGAAAGTTCGAGAGCCCGAGCGGCGGCGAGATCAAAGTCGAGCTCGCCGCCAACCCGAGCCATCTCGAGACCGTTGACCCCATCGTGCTGGGCATGGTGCGCGCCAATCAGGACCGCATCGAGCCGCCCGGTTCGTTTCCGTCCCTGCCCATCCTCCTTCATGGCGATGCGGCGTTCGCTGGTCAGGGCGTGGTGGCCGAATGCCTGGCGATGAGCGACATCAACGGCTATCGCGTCGGTGGCACCATCCACCTCATCATCAACAACCAGATCGGCTTCACCACCAGCCCGAAGTTCGCTCGTAGTTCGCTGTACTGCAGTGATGTCGCCAAGACCGTGCAGGCTCCCATCTTCCATGTGAACGGCGACGACCCCGAGGCGTGCGTGCGTGTTGCCCAACTGGCCTTCGAGTACCGCCAGCGGTTCCACAAGGACGTTGTCATCGACATGGTGTGCTATCGCCGTCAGGGTCACAACGAGGGCGACGATCCCAGCTACACCCAGCCGTTGATGTACAAGGCGATTGCCGAGCGGCGCAGCGTGCGCAAGCTCTACGTCGAGGCGTTGGTGAAGCGCGGCGAACTCACGGTCGACGAAGCTGAGAGCGCGTTGAAGGACTTCCAGAGCAAGTTGCAGGTTGCGCTCGACCAGACCCGGGCGCATGCGCCAGAACCGGTGAAGGTCGCCCGCCCGCCCAAGCCCGCAGGGGTGTTGCCCCATGTTCCCACCGGGGTGGATCGCTCCAAGCTCGATGCGATCTTCGACCACCTCACCGCCTATCCCGAGGGCTTCACGCCGCATCCCAAGCTGGTACGCCAGTTCGAGACACGGTCCAAGCTGTATCACGAAGGCAACCAGGTTGACTGGGCCACCGGCGAGGCTCTGGCCATTGGCTCGCTGGTGCTCGAGGGCACGCCGGTGCGCCTGTCGGGCGAGGACTCCCGCCGCGGCACCTTCAGCCAGCGACACGCCGCGCTGATCGATTACGAGACCGAGCACAACTGGGTGCCGCTGGCCGAATTGCCCGGTGCCACGGTGAAGTTCTGGGTCTATGACTCGCTGCTCAGCGAGTACGCAGCCGTCGGGTACGAGTACGGCTATGCCCACATCAACCACGACACGCTGGTGATGTGGGAGGCGCAGTTCGGCGACTTCATCAACGGCGCACAGATCATCATCGACCAGTACATCGTTGCTGCCGAGGACAAGTGGGGACAGGGCAACGGTCTGGTGCTGCTCCTGCCGCACGGGTTCGAGGGTCAGGGTCCCGAGCACAGCTCCGCCCGTATCGAACGGTTCCTGCAGTCGTGCGCCGAGGACAACATTCAGGTGTGCAATGCCACCACTGCTGCCCAGTACTTCCACCTGCTGCGCCGCCAGGTGCGGCGCGAGGTGCGCAAGCCGCTGGTGCTGTTCACGCCGAAGTCAGCACTACGCATGCCCCAGACGCGGTCCACGGTCGACGAGCTGGCGACGGGTTCGTTCGAGGAAGTGCTCGACGACCCAACCCCCGGTCTCGACAAGGCAGCTGTCAAGCGCCTGGTGTTCTGCAGTGGCAAGGTTGCATGGGATGCGTTCGCCGAGCGCGACAAGCGCGCCGTGCCCGCCGCCATCGTGCGCATCGAGCAGCTGTATCCGTTCCCTGCCGATCAGATGCTGGCGCTACTCGATCAGTACCCCAATGCGCGCGAGTTGGTGTGGCTGCAAGAAGAGCCCGAGAACATGGGGCCGTGGAACTTTGTCGAGGCCCGGGTGTGGCGTGTGAAGGAACGCGGCTACGACCTGCGCCATGTCGCCCGTGTCGAAAGCGGAAGCCCCGCCACCGGATCGAAGACCATCCACGATCAGGAGCTCGCTGATCTCATGGACGAGACCTTCGCCGGGCTCTGACCCGCGGCTCGCCCCAGTTCAGAACGTGAGGCCGGTGGCCTGTGCGAGTTCTGCGAGGGCCGTGGCCGGATCGACGACCTTGATCGTCTTCATGCCCATCGCTGCGGCGGGCTTGAGGTTGATGCCGAGGTCATCCAGGAAGATGCAGTCGCCGGGGCGTACCCCGAGCAGTTCGCAGGCAATCTCATAGAAACGGGGCTCGGGCTTGCGCACGCCGACCTTGCTGCTCTCGACGATGGCGTCGAAGCGCGCCATCACTGCGGCGAGGGCGATGGAACGATCGGTGCTGATGGCGGAAGACTCCACGTCGTGGGGCACCACGTTGTTGGTGAGGCAGGCGGTCTTGAACCCTGCGGCTTTGACGGCATCGAGGGCCGCAACCATCGCCGGGCGGATCTCGCCAGCCAGCAGGGCCAGCACTGCGGCGCCGCGTACCTCGTGGCCGAGTGCGCGCGAGTCGGCGGCGAAGGCCTCGTCGAACTCGGTGGGGCTGAGCTCGTTGCGTTCGAGTCGGGCCCAGGCGTTGGCGTCGGGATTGGCGGCATTGACCGAGCGGATGAAGTCCCGCGGCAGGTCGGCCGTGGCCTCGTAGTGGTTGAATGCTTCGAACGGACTCGACAGGATGACCCCGCCGAAATCCCAGAGGACTGCAGTGAACACGCGATGATCGTACGCGTCGGGCCTCCCAGATGCTTGACTGGCAGTGTTATGCCTCAACACGTCATCGTCGACGGCTCCAATTTGGCCACTGAGGGCCGAACCGCGCCAAGTCTCAAACAACTCAACGAGGCAGTCGACGCGTACCGCGCCGATCACCCCGAAGCGCTGATCACCGTTGTCGTCGATGCCACATTCGGCCATCGCATCGACCCCAAGGAAGTCCCCGAGTTTGAGCGGGAGATCGAGACCAACGCCTTCGTTGCTCCGCCCGCCGGCGCCGTGGGCCGGGGAGATGGCTTCATCTTGGGCATTGCCCAGAAGGTGAAGGGAACCGTGCTGTCCAACGACAGCTTCCAGGAGTTTCACGGTGAGTATGCGTGGCTGTTCGACGAAGGCCGACTGGTCGGCGGTAAGCCGGTTCCTCATGTGGGCTGGGTCTTCGTCAGCCGTACCCCGGTACGCGGGCCTGTCAGCCGGCGCTCGGTGAAAGAACAAAAGGTTGTCGAGAAGTCGCCCGGTCGCCGTCGGAGCAGTAAGTCGACCATCGACGCACCGTCGATCTCTGCTGATGCGCCCATGCCCATCCCGAAGTCGGCCCCTCCAGGTGCGGTGATGCCCGGAACCAAGCGTGCGGGCGAGCGACCATCCGCCGAACGCCACGAGGTTGGCGCGCAGACGAGCGAACGGCATGCGGGCGAGCGACAGACTGTGCCGAAGGCGGTCAACGACTTCCTGGCGTTCCTGTCGTTCGTGGAGCATCACCCAGTGGGCACCACGGTGGAAGGCGTCGTTGACAGCTACTCATCGCATGGGGCCTATGTGCTCATCGGCGATGCTCACGGGTATGTCCCGTTGCGCCTGATGGCTGATCCGGCGCCCCGCAGCGCCCGTGAGGCGATGGCGCTGGGTGACACCGTGGCTCTCGTCGTGCACAGCTTCAACGGCGCGCGCCGCAGCATCGACCTGGCGGTTCCGGCGATGGCCGGCGACATCGCCCCTCCGGCTCCTTCTCGCGCTCGGCGCGGCACCAAGAAGGCGGCGGGCTTGACGGCCGTCGTTGCGGCGAACGTGATCGAGGCCGCCACGGCAGCGATCGAGTCGTTGCAATCACCGACGGCCACGCGGCGAGGATCTGTTGGCAAGGCCGCAGCCGAACGCAAGCCAGCGGCAGCCACGTCAGCAACCAAGCCAACGGCAACCAAGCCCGCAGCAACCAAGCCCGCAGCAACCAAGCCCGCAACCAAGCCAACAGCAACCAAGCCAGCGGCAGTCAAGCCCGCAGGCAAGCCAGCGGCAGGCAAGCCAGCGGCAGGCAAGCCCGCAGGCAAACCAGCGGCAGCCAAGTCCGCAGCTGGCAAGGCCGAGCCAGAGAAGCGGGCGGCTTCGAAGGCCAAGCCCGCTGTTGGCGGTGTGGTCGAGACGCCCGCCGGGCGCAGGAATGCCGCACAGCCGGGCAAGGTCGCAGGGCCCACGACGGCCGCAGCGCCCAAGAAGGATGCAGCGCCCAAGAAGGCTGCAGCGCCCAAGAAGGCCGCAGCACCGAACGTGGCCGCGACCCCCGCACCGGCCGCTGGTCGGTCTCAGCCGGCCGCGTCAGCCCGCCCACCCAAAGCCGCCGATCGACCCGCAACCAAGCCAGTGGCGCCCAAGCCTGCCCCGGTTCAGCCTGCGCCGGCAAAGCGCCCTGCAACACAGGCGTCTGCTCGATCGGCCGCCCCCAAGCCGGGTCGCTCGTAAGCATGCGCGTCGCCACATGGAACGTGAACTCGCTGAAGGCGCGTCTCGCGCGGGTTGAGGAATGGTTGGCTGACGTACAGCCCGATGTGTTGTGCATGCAGGAGACCAAGCTGGCCGACGATGCCTTCCCGGCACTCACCTTCCAGGCAATGGGCTACGAGAGCGCACACCACGGCCAGGGTCAATGGAACGGCGTGGCGATCCTGTCCAAGGTCGGCCTCGACAACGTGGTGCCCAACTTCGCCGATGGCCAGGCCCCCGATGCCGAGGCGCGACTGATCACGGCCACCTGCGCCGGGGTGCGCATCACCTCGGTGTACGTGCCCAACGGTCGTTCGCTCGATCACGATCACTATCAGTACAAGCTGGCCTGGATGGCCCGTTTGCGTGCCCATGTGGCGCAGAACAGTTCGCCCACCGATCAGGTGGTGGTCACCGGCGACTTCAACATCGCACCGGACGACCGCGATGTCCACGACCCCGCCAAGATGGTGGGCGCCACACACGTGAGCCCCGCCGAGCGTGAAGAACTCGACGCCCTCTGCCGGTGGGGCATGACCGACATCTTCCGTCATCACCATCAGGACCCCAAGCTCTACTCGTGGTGGGATTACCGGGCCGGCGACTTCCACATGGGCCGCGGCCTGCGGATCGACCTCATCCTGGGCACGGCGCCAGTGGTGGCCCGCAGTACGTTCTGCGTGATTGATCGCAATGCACGCAAGGGCACCTCGCCCAGCGATCACGCCCCCGTGCTGGTCGATCTGGCCGACGCATGAGCACCGCTGACGCGCCCGGCGCAGGCGATCGCACGCACGGGTTGCCCGACGACCACCCGTTCGCCGGTCGGGTCGGCCCAGCCACGATGCGCGATGCCATCAATGCCCGGCTCACAGCAGACACCGCTCCCACCGGGGCGCGGGCCGAGCTGGCGGCCGCCACGCGCATCATCATCGACGAACTCATGCGCAGCACGGCTGATGACCTCGACCTCGAACAGGCCGCAGCGTTGGTGGTGAACGCTGCGGCGTTGTTGCAGGAGCAATCGCATGGTCGCGGTTACGTGGGTGTGGCCGAGGGTTCACTCGCCAACGGGCACCAGAGTTTCATCGACTTCAGCCCGTTCATCGGCGTGCTCAATCCGCTGGCCCCGCCGATCATCGTGCGGTTCGACGACAAGGGCGACGTCACCGCCACGTGCACCTACGGCGCCGCGTACGAGGGGCCTCCCGGGTGCCTGCACGGCGGGTTCATCGCTGCCGGCTTCGACGAGGTGCTCGGCTTCGCCCAGGCACAGTCGGGACAACCGGGTATGACCGGCCGGCTCACCATCACCTATCGATCACCGACGCCACTGTTCCGCGAGGTCCGCTTCGCCGGACGCCTCGACCGCATCGATGGCCGCAAGATCTATGCCAGCGCCGAACTGATGGTGGACGACACATTGTGCGCCGAGGCCGAGGGACTGTTCATCTCGATGAAGCCCGAGGTGTTCGAGCGGTTGCTGAAGCTACGCGGCGGTAGCGCAGCGCCTACAACGCCCGGCTGAGCGCTGAGAGCATCCGCGGGGCGATGCGCGCGGCGGAGATGGGCCCCAGATCGGTGAGGGCGATGACCTCGTCGACGGTGTTCGGTCGGGCCGCCGCAACCTTGCGCAACGACTCATCGGAACAGATTGCTGCGGGGGCAACCTGAGCCGCCTTGGCCGCGTTCGATCGCCAGGCGAGCAGCGCTGCGTACACGGGGTCCGGCTCGGCGCGCGGGAGCCGCCGGACGGTGGGCGCCGCGGCGGGCTCGTCGACGGTGGTGGCGAGGTCGGCGATGAGGGGCGATGCCTGTGCGCTGCGTCCGTTGCGTTGCGCGGCCCAGGTGATGACGAGCTGCTCGCGGGCACGGGTGCATGCCACGTACAGCAGGCGAGCTTCTTCGGCACGTTGGGGCACCGTGGTGGCAGTTGAGTGGGGGATGAGTCCCTGCTCTGCTCCGATGATGATGACGGTCTGCCATTCGCGGCCCTTCGCGCCGTGAAAGGTGAGTAGGTCGACAGCATCCTCTGGCTGGGCGTCTTCGAGATTGTCGAAGGGCGAGTGCAGCTCGACCCAAGCGCGCAATGACAGACCCGTGCGTTGGGCCAGGAAACGGTCGGCTGCTTCGGCCACCCGGGCGCGTACAGGGTCGGTGTTCGCGTCGGCGGTCACGGCCTCGACCCACGCTCCAAGATCGGTGGGCGTGCGGCAGGCGTACGCCTCGGCCATCGCTGCCCCGAAGGCCCGCCGCGCCCCGGTGCGGCCCTGCACGTTTGCCGGCACCCCGGCGCGCGCCAGCGCATGGCTCACGGCCGTGAGCTGGGCGACCGTGCGGGCCAGGACGGCACAGCTGCGCCATGGGCGTTGGGCCCCGATGATCTCGCGCAGCAGGCGACCAACGGCGATGTTCTCGGCAGCGTCGTCGGGTAGGCCGACGACGCGCACGCCCATACCGTCGCCGGGGACGGCCACCGAATCGTCGGACTGCGCTGCCTGGGTCAGCACCCCTCGTGCAGCGGTGATGATCTGCGGTGTGCAGCGGTAGTTGCGGGTGAGACGCGTGATCGTGATGCCCGGATACACCTGCTCGACGTTGTCCATGATGGTGGGATCGGCGCCGTTGAAGCTGAAGATGGCCTGGCGCGGATCGCCCACCAGGCACAGATCGGAGCGGCCATCGCGAAGCGCCTCGAGGAAGGCGAACTGCAGCGGATTGAGGTCCTGGCACTCGTCGACGAACAGGTGCCGGAACCGCCACCGCACGCCGGCCGCCCACGCCTTGTCGGTGCCGAGCGCCTGCAGGCTCTGCTCGAGCAGGTCGTCGAAATCGACCACGCCGCGCCGGTTCTTGATGGTGGCGTAGGCCTGCGCGACGGCGACGAATTCGGTGGGGCCGAGGTTGATTCGCCGTCCGACCCGTTTGGCCGCAGCGGCGGCCTCTGCGAAGGGCACGCGTCGTGCCCGCGCCCAGTCGAGGTCGGCCAACGCCACCGATGGCTCAGCGTTCACCCCGGCCAGCCGGATCGCCTCGTTCATCAGTCGAAAGCGGTCGGAGGCAATCGACGGCGGGCGCTGTCCCAGATCGATCGATCGTTGACGCAGCAGGCGCATCGCCACGGCGTGAAAGGTGCCGGCCTCGATGCGCTCGCGCAGGCCCGCCCGTCGGAGGCGCTTGTGCAGTTCGCCGGCCGCCTGATTGGTGAAGGTGAGGGCCAGGACATGCTGGGGCTGCACGTCGGGGTCGGTTGCGATGCGGTAGGCGATACGCCGGGTGAGCACGGTGGTCTTGCCCGAGCCCGCAGCGGCCACGATGGCGAGCGGCGCGGCCGCCACCGTGACGGCGGCGCGCTGGTCGGCATCGAGTCCGGCCAGCAGTTCGTCGACGTCCATCGGGCCACGTTACGTCGCCGGGTGCGCTTCGCGCTTCGCGTATAGTTGGGTCATGGCATATTCCAAGAAACACCTGAACGTGAATGAAACGGTTGTGCTCGATCTGCAGCCCCATTGGTGGTTCTTTGCGGCTCCCGCAGCGACGCTGATTGCAACCATCGTGGTGGGCTTCCTCGTGAAGACCAAGCTCGACGGCAATGCCGGGAAGTATCTCGGCTACGTACTGCTGGCGGCTGTCATCGTCTCGGCGTTGTGGCTGTTGCGTCGTTTCGCCGACTGGAAGACCACCAACTTCGTCATCACCACCGATCGCGTCATCTTCCGCCAGGGCCTGGTGGCCAAGCGCGGGGTCGAGATCCCGTTGGGCCGGGTCAACAACGTCAACTTCAACCAGACCGTGTTCGAGCGCATCATCGGAGCGGGCGATCTGCTCATCGAATCCGGTGGCGAAGACGGTCAGCAGCGATTCAGCGACATTCGCAATCCCTCTGGTGTGCAGAACCTGCTGCACGCCCAGGTCGAGGCCAAGGCCAGCCGCGGCATGAACTTCGCCCCGCCTGCCGCAACGCCGGTCGACGTGGCGGGTCAGTTGGAGAAGCTCGAGGGCCTGCTGCAGCGCGGCTCGCTGTCGCAGGACGAGTTCGATGCGCAAAAGGCGCGACTGCTCGGCAACTGATCAGCGTCGGTTGATCAACCTCCGACGCTGCCAGGGCTGCGACCACCATGGACATCACTACACGGGTCGTGAGCCTGGTGCCGTCGATCACCGAGACCCTGTTGGCATGGGGGATAGTCCCGATTGCCTGCACGCGTTTCTGTGAACAGCCGCTGATCGTTCACGTTGGTGGCACGAAGGATCCGGATGTCGAGCGCATCACTGCGATGCGTCCAACGGTGGTGTTGATGGATCGAGAGGAGAACCGCCGCGACGACGCCGAGGCCCTGCGCTCGGGCGGTGTCGAGGTGTTCGACACGCACGTGACATCGATCGACGATGTGGGGCCCGTGCTTGCCGGGCTGCGTCGTTGCCTCGGGCTGGATCCCTTGTCTGCCGACGGCGATGCAGCGGCCCTGGCCCCGGCGCCGGCGCAATCGCTCCTGCCCCGCTCGGCGTTCGTGGCCATTTGGCGTCGACCGTGGATGACGTTGAATCACGCGACGTACGGTTCGTCGCTGCTCGCCTCGATCGGCATCACCAATGTGTTCGCAGACGATCCCCAGGCCTATCCGGTCGTGGAACTCGGCCAGGTGGCTGCGCTTCAACCCGATGTGATCCTGTTGCCATCCGAGCCATACGCATTTGGACAGCGTCATGTCAGCGAGGTTCGTGATGCCGTGCCGGGTGCCGATGTTCGCCTGGTCGATGGCAGGGACCTGTTCTGGTGGGGCGTTCGTACCCCCGGTGCCCGACGACGTCTGGCTCAGGCGATCGCATCGCCCGGCGAGTAGCCGACGAAGCGACCGCTGGCGTCACGTTCGACGTGGTCGAGACCGACCACGGCTCGGCGGTTGATCGGACCATACACATGCGGGAACAGTGGCGCCGAGGGCAGTGGTGGGGCGTTGCGTCGGCTTGCGTCGGCTGCCGGCGGGGCGGCGTTGAGGTGTGCCGGCGCCTCCCATATGCATTCGCTGGTGAGCAGAGAGGTGTCGATGTGCAGGGCCACGAAGTCGCCGTCGTGGGAGGTGTAGAACGCATTGGCCACCTGCAGCAGCATCGCCGCATCTGCTGTGCAGTGGATGAAACCCTCCGTGAACAGCGAGGCATTGGTGACGGGGTCGTCGGGAGCGAAGCGTTGCCAATCGGCGGCAGGGATGAGATGCAAGATGATGCTCATGACGATGACGACACCTGTTCACGGGTGGCTCCGTGAACGGCCTGCACGACCCAACCGGCGGACACTGCTCCGGGGCGGGTCATCGCCACGATGCAGCCGCCGAAGCCGCCACCGGTCATCCGTGCGCCGTAGACACCCGGTGTGGCGCACATCGCCTCGACCGCCCGGTCCATGACCGGGGTGCTGGTGGCGAAGTCGTCGCGCAGGCTGTTGTGGCTCTCGACCATCAGCCGGCCGGCACCAACGAGATCACCAGCACCGAGGGCGGCCGAGAAGTCGCGCACGCGCTGGTTCTCGTTGACCACGTGCTGGGCCCGTTGCCGAACGACGTGATCGGTGATTCGCCCGACGTCGGCAGCGGTTGCCAGACGTAGTGGGCCGATGGCTGCTTCGGCGGCGGCGCATTCGTTCACCCGGTCGGCGTACTCGCTGCCGACCAGCGTGCGGTGGGCGATGAACTGCACAACGATTTCAACGTCTTCGGGGAGCGGTATGGGGTCGACCGTGAGCGCATCGCAATCGATGAGCAGCGCGTGGTCGGCAATACCGGCGGCAATGCACAACTGGTCCATGATGCCGCACGGCACGCCGCTGGCGCGGTGCTCGGCCCGCCGACCCAGTTGGGCCAGCGAGACAGCATCGCCCTGGAATCCGAGGGCGAGTGCGGTGGCGATCTCGAGCGCAGCGCTGCTGGACAGCCCGGCGCCCACGGGGATGGTGGTGGAGACATGCCCGCGAATGGAACGGGCGCTGGCGCCGATCTCGGCGGCGACGCCGGCCACATAGCGCCCCCAGGAGGGTTCGACCGTGGCTGGATCGCGCACGGGGAGTGGTAGCGACAGCGGCACGGGCTCGTTGGCCGAGGTGAGTTCGATGGGGCCGTCGTGATGTGTTCCCTCGATGACGGTCCACCGGTCGATGGTCATCGGGAGCACCAGGCCGCCGGTGTAGTCGGTGTGATCGCCGATGAGGTTGACCCGCCCGGGCGCCCGGACGATGAAGCGGTCGGTCATGCCAGCTTGAGGGCCACGCTCAGGCGTTCGAGCGCATCGAGGTCGAATGGAGCGCGCAGCGCAATGTTGACCTGATCGGCTCCGGCATCGATGTACTGACCGATGCGGTCGAGGACCTGGTCGTCGGTTCCGGTGAGGCAGCCGTTGCGGACAGCGTTGGCGAGGTGACCGAACTGGGACTGCAGGCTGTCCTCTGTCCACGCCAGACCGACGTTGATGGCACAGCGGATCTCGGAGGGGTCACGTCCGACGGTGGCGCAATGATCGGCCAGCACGCCGCGCTTACGGGCGAACTCGTCGGGCGACACGAACGGTACGTTCCATCCGTCGGCGTACTTTGCGGCGATCTTCAACGTGCGCTTCTCGCCGCCGCCACCCACCCAGATGGGCATCTTGGCCTGCACCGGGCGCGGCTCGTTACGCGCCTCGCGCAGCGTGAAGTGATTGCCTTCGAAGCTGGTCACATCGTTGTGGAGCAGACCGCGGAGCACCTGGATGCCCTCCTCGAGCTGATCCATACGCACTTTGGTCTCGGGGAATGGAATGCCGTAGGCGTTGTACTCGACCTGCGCCCAACCAGAACCGATGCCCATGTCGGCGCGCCCGCCAGACAGGTGATCGATGGTGGTGACGGCCTTGGCCAGCACTGCGGGGTGGCGGTAGCCCACCGAGTAGACCAGCGACCCGATACGGACCCGCGACGTCTCACAGGCCAGGGCGGCGTGCATGGCGACGGCTTCGAGGCATTCGGCGTCGTCGGGTTTGCCGGTGGCGCCGTAGAAGTGGTCCCAGATCGAGATCCAGCCGTAGCCGAGCGCCTCGATGCGGTGCCACGACGAACGCAGATCATCGCTGCTGATGTGCTGTAGGCCGGTGTGAACTCCAAAAACCGTCATGGTCGCAAACCGTAGCCGCTGCTCCGTGTTGACCTACGAGCCATCGTGCAGCGAGACTCAGCGGATGCCCAGAGCCGTCGTCAACGCCCTCCCCGCCAGCGGAGCGATGGTCGAGCTCGAGTACGAGACCATCGGCTCACCTGCCGATGCCCCGTTGTTGCTCATCATGGGGTTCACGGCGCAGCTCACGCTCTGGCCTCAGGGGTTGTGCCAGATGTTGGCCGATCGCGGCTTCTACGTGATCCGGTTCGACAACCGGGATTGCGGTCTCAGCACCAAGCTCGACGGCGTCGAAGTCGACCTGGGGGCCGTGCTCACGGCGGCGCTCAGCGAGCGTCCAGACCTCCTGCCTCCCGTGCCGTACACCCTGTCGGACATGGCCGCCGATGCGGTGGGCCTGCTGGATCACCTCGGCATCGCCGCTGCCCACATCATGGGAGCGTCGATGGGCGGCATGATCGCCCAGACCGTGGCCATCGAGCATCCCACCCGCACGCTGTCGCTCGTGTCGATCATGTCCACCACCGGCGACCCCGAGGTCAGCCAGCCCGAGCCCGAGGCCGGAGCCGTGTTGTTGGCGCCGCCACCCACCGATCGTTCTGCCTACATCGAGAATTCCGTCAGCTCGATGATCTGGCAGTCGAAGAGGTACGCCAATCCCGACAGGATTCGCGAGCAGGCCGCTGCCGACTTCGACCGCAGCTTCTACCCGCAGGGATCAGCGCGCCAGCTGGTGGCCATCTATGCGAGCGGTCGTCGGTCGTCGCTGTTGCCCCATCTCGAGACACCCACGCTGGTGATTCATGGCCGAGACGACACGTTGCTCCCGCCGGCCGGCGGGTTCCGCACCGCCGAACTGATCCCGGGCGCCAACCTGTTGTTCATGTCCGATATGGGGCATGATCTGCCCGAGCCGCTCTGGCCCGTGCTGGTCGATGCCATCGTCGCCAACACCGCACGCTGACGCCTACCCTCATCCAGCAATCGCCACACTCATCGCACAGGAGTCACCAACATGTCAGGTCCGCTCAGCGGCTATCGCATCATCGAAATTGCCGGTATCGGCCCCGGGCCATTCGCGGCGATGATGCTCAGCGACATGGGTGCTGAGATCATCCGCGTCGAGCGGTCACAGGCGGTCCGCGAGGGCGCCGGCCCCAACCTTGATGTCATGCAGCGCAACCGCCGCAACATTGCAATCGACCTCAAGAACCCCGAGGGAGTGGAAGCGCTGATGCAGCTCATCGAGGGCGCCGATGCGCTCATCGAGGGCTTCCGCCCAGGCGTGATGGAGCGCCTCGGCGTCGGACCCGACGACTGCTTGGCGCGTAACCCCAAACTGGTCTTCGGGCGTATGACTGGCTGGGGCCAGCAGGGCCCGTATGCGCTGGCCGCCGGACACGACATCAACTACATCTCGCTCGCCGGGGCACTGGCTCACTACGCCCGCGCTGGCGAGGCGCCCGTGCCGCCGCTCAACATGGTTGGCGACTTCGGCGGGGGCGGCATGTTCTTGGCCTATGGCGTGGTGTGCGCACTGCTCGAGGCGCAGCGCAGCGGTCAGGGGCAGGTGGTCGACACGGCGATGGTCGATGGTGCTGCCGTGCTGATGAGCATGTTCTGGGGCTTCAAGAACATGGGCGCCTTCAACGAGGACGCGCCCGGCACCAACCTGCTCGACACGGGTGCGCACTTCTACGACGTGTACGAGTGCAGCGACGGCAAGTACATCTCGATCGGATCGATCGAGTCGCAGTTCTACGCCGAGCTCCTGCGCCTGACCGGGCTCGACGCCGACCCCGAATTCGCACAGCAGCACAACCAGGCCAACTGGCCGCACCTCAAGGAACGGTTCGCTGCGCTGTTCCTCACCCGCACCCGGTCGGCATGGTGCGAGCTGATGGAACACACCGACGTGTGCTTCGCCCCCGTGCTGACCATGAGCGAGGCTGCGCTGCACCCGCACAATGTCGAGCGCGGCACCTTCATCGAGGTTGACGGCGTCACCCAGCCGGCGCCAGCGCCGCGGTTCAGCCGCACCAAGCCCGAGGTCACCCTGGCGCCGGCACGCGCCGGCGAGCACACCCGCGAGGTGTTGCACGATTGGGGTTTCACGGCCGAAGCCGTCGACGCGTTGTTCGCCGCGGGCGCGGTCAAATGACCCGGTGTGCCTGCCGGATGGGTGTGCGCTGACATGGGTACGCTCGTGTGCTTCCACGCCCACCCCGATGACGAGTCCATCTCCACCGGCGGCACCATCGCCCGCGCCGCCGCCGAGGGGCACCGTGTGGTGCTGGTGGTGGCGACCAACGGCGACCACGGCGAGACGCCCGATGACCTCGCCCCGGGCGAGACCCTGGTGCACCGCCGGCAGGCCGAGGCCGCCCGCTCGGCCGAGGTGCTGGGCGTGCACCGCTTGGTCTGGCTGGGTTACAAGGACAGTGGAATGACGGGGTGGGAACAGAACGCCGACCCAGAGTCGTTCCTGCTGGCCGACCTCGATGACGCCGCCGAACGCCTGGCGCAGATTCTTCGTGAGGAATCGGCCGACATCGTCACCACCTACGATTGGCACGGCAACTACGGGCATCCCGATCACATCAAGGTGCATCAGGTCGGTCATCGGGCCGCTGAGTTCGCCGGCACGCCGGCGGTGTTCGAAGCCACGATGAACCGTGACCACATCGTCAAGATGATGAGCATGGTCAGCGAACTCGGGGCAGCGAACCCCGACGACAGCGACGAAGCCTTCGACCCGTCCGGGCCCGCTGACGACGGCAACCCGTTCGGCATGTCCGAGAGCGAACTGACCCACGCGGTCGACGTCACCGGCTACATCTCGCAGAAGCGGGCGAGCATGCGCTGCCACGCCAGCCAGATCACCGACACCAGCTTCTTCATGCAGATGCCCGACGAGGTCTTCGCACTCGGTTTCGGCACGGAATGGTTCATCAAGAAGGGCGCAGCCCCGGGCGTTCAGCCCGGCTGGTTGTTCGACTAGCGATGCCCCGGCTGTATCTGGTTCGTCACGGTCGCGCTGCGGCAGGCTGGAACGTGGACCCCGATCCCGGTCTCGACGACCTCGGTCGCCAACAGGCCGAACGGATGGCCGATGCCCTGCAACCGCTCGGACCATTGGCGCTGGTGTCCAGCCCGCTGCTGCGATGTCAGCAGACGGCTGCGGTGTTGGGCCTGCGATGGGGTGTCGACGCCACCATTGCGTCCGACGTCGCCGAGATCCCATCACCCATCGGCGTGGCCGTGGCCGACCGTGTGGAATGGTTGCGGGAGGCCATGCGCGGTACCTGGGCCGAGCTCGGTCCGCGCTACACGGAGTTCCGCGACGGCGTTGCTGCCTACCTGAGCGGTCTCACCGACGACACCGTGGTGGCCAGCCATTTCGTGGCCATCAACGCTGCGATCGGCGCTGCGGCTCACGACGACAGCGTGGTCATCCGCAGCCTCGACAACTGTTCCGTGACCGTCATCGATGTGGTCGAGGGACGACTCCACCTGGTCGAGGGCGGCCACGAGGCCGACACGCTGATTCGCTGATGGGCGTCGCTTCATTGCAGGCATGCCGTGGACTTGGCCCCCGGGCGAGGCAAACTCTGCAGATGAGAAGTCGTCGGTTCTCCCTTGGGTTGGTGATGTGTGCAGCGCTGCTGTTCGGAGCAGCGGCGTGCAGCAGTTCCTCGAACAGCTCATTGGACACCCTCACCAGTGCTTCGCCCTCCTCTGTCGAATCCACCACCAGCGTGGCGGGCCCCACCACCACGGCCGCCGCCACCACCACGACAGTTGCCCCCACCACAACCGTGGTTGCCGCCACCACCACGACCGTGCCCGTGGGCGCATCGGTCGGCCTGCGTGGCGACGGCGTGGGTGATGCCATCTTCGGCGCCGACCCCGATGGGGTCATCGATTACCTGAACGCGCTGTTCGGCGCACCCTCCAGCGACAGCGGCTGGGTGTCGGCTGTCGAGCGCACGTGCCCGGGCACCGAGGTGCGCTCCGTGTCGTGGGGCGACCTTGCGTTGCTGTTCGGCGATGAGAGCTCTGTGTCCAGCGGACGGCGACACTTCTTTGCCTGGTCGTACGGTCCCGCCCCGTCAGGGGTCGCCATCAGCCCCGCCGGCTTGGCCACGGCGCCGCCGGGCCTCATCGGCATCGGGTCCACGGTTGCCCAGATTCGTGCGGCCTACCCAACGGCGTCCATCTCGCCGGGTGACGAGCTGGTCGGCCCCTCAGCGGCAATCGGCGACGGCTTGGTTGCCTTTCTCACCAACACCTCCAGAACGGGCGTGGTCACCAGCCTGGTCGGTGGTTTCGGCTGCGGCGAGTAGCTCGGTTGACAGTGTGACTAGTCTGTTCGAACTGGGAAACATGGAGGTGCTGCTGTGAAGAAGATGCTGCCCGTCGCCGAACTGGCTCGCGATTCGCGTTTCTCGCGCGTCCAGGTGGAGGTCACGCTGTTCGATCCGCGCAACCTCAGCCCATCGGCCCAGGTGAACGGCATTGCGCCCGCCCACCCCAATGCCAGCGACAACGCACGCGGCCTGATGCATGGCATCTTCGTCGGCGAGATCCAGGCGCTCGAGGGCGCTGGACGCACGTGTTGGGATTTCGAGACCGGCGATGGGCGCGAGCAGGCACCGTTCGCGATGAAGCTCGACATGGCCCGGCAGTGCTGGGACGAAGCCCGTCACGTCGAGATCAGCTGCAGGCTCAGCGAGCACATGGGTAGCGAGATCGGCGAGTTCGCCGAGGGCACGCTGCTGTACGAGGCTGCGTGCAACCCCGACCCCGTGCTGCGCCTCACCGGGGTCAACCGCGCCCTCGAGGGGCTGGCTATCGACGTCTTCACCACGATGAAGAACTTCGGCACCACGCTGGAGGATCCGGTGATGCAGTTCTGCGAGGACTGGATGCTGGCCGATGAGGTGACCCACGTGAAGATGGGCAGCGACTGGCTGCGCAAGCTCACGGTGAACGACCCCCAGCGTCAGAAGGACGCGCTCGAGTTCCAGCGTGCGGTCGACAAGTTGTTCAGCTTTGGCGGCTTCCGTGGCGAGGGCGGGGATCACCCCATCAACCTGGCCCGCAACTTTCGTCGTCTTGCCGGTTTCGACGACGCCGAGATCGCCGACCTCGTCGAGATCTCGGCACAGGCCTATCTCGAAGCCCAGCAACAGCAGCAGCTGCGGGCCGACGAAGCAGCGGCAACCGCCGCTGCGCACTGACGGTTTGCGAAGGCGGCGGTTGTCCTGATTGCCCTGCTTCTCCGCGACCTGCACGCAAACTGGGCATGGTTCGTCATCATCGGTAACGGTCTGGCCGGGATCTGGTCGTTGGCCGCCCACCGATACACAGCCCTACGCACACGCGCGTTGTGGTGGTTCATCGGCATCGTCGAGGTCGCCATCTTCGTGCAGGTGGCAATGGGCGTTGCGCTGGTGAACAAGTACAAATACAACTTTCCCAAGTTCCATGCGTTCTACGGGTTCGTGGCCATCATTGCAGTGGCCATCATCTATAGCTACCGGCCACAACTCAAGGGCAAAACGTACCTGCTGTACGGGGGCGGTGGCCTGTTCCTGATGGGCCTCGGCATCCGCGCCATGCTCGTTGGCTGACCGCCGCCCGGGACGGTCGGTATGGGCCGACCGTTGCCGCCGCAGCGGTCTAGATTGCTGAGCATGGGGTCACTCGATGGTCAGGTAGCAGTCGTGGTCGGCGGACACAGCGGGTTCGGCGAGGCCATCACCCGGTTGTTCGCTGCTGAGGGGGCACAGGTCGTGGTGGCGGCCCGGCGCATCGAGCTCGTGAACGAAGTTGCCGCGTCGGTCGGGGGCCTCGGCGTGGACTGCGACATCACCGATGATGATCAGGTGCAGGCGCTCGTGGCCACAGCCGCAGCTGCGTACGGCAGGATCACCATCGCCGTGAACTGCGCCGGCTACGAGCAGAGCACACCCATCAGCGAGTTGACCCCGCAGCGACTCGACACGATGTTGGCTGTGCAACTCAGCGGGGCGATGTACTGCATCCGCCACTTCGGCAACGCCATGGCGGCGTCTGGTGGTGGGGCATTCCTGTCGATCAGCTCGCTCACCGCGCAGAATCCATCGCGCGGCCTGGCCGCCTACGCCAGTGCCAAGGCGGCCGTCGAGTACGCCAGCAAGGTCGCTGCAGTCGAGTACGGCGAGCAGCAGGTGCGCTTCAACACGGTGGCGGCGTCGCTCATCCCCACTCCGATGACCGAGCGGATCTTCCGGGTCGAATCAGCGATCCAGGCGCTGCGTGAGGTGACGCCACTTGGGCGCATGGGCACCAGCGACGATGTCGCCAGGGCGGCGCTGTTCCTGTGCGGACCCGATGGCAATTTCATCACTGGCCAGACGCTGTGCGTCGACGGTGGGGCATCGCTGTTGATGTTGCCCTCACCGCAGATGTTTGCTGATGTGTACCGCCGTTGGAGCGAGGGCCAAGCCACGCAGACGGGCGACTAGCCGATGCGTTACGACACGGTCATCATCGGTGCAGGGTCGTCGGGCGCAGTGCTCGCCGCCCGATTGTCCCAGATGCCGCACCATCAGGTGCTGTTGCTGGAGGCGGGGCCCGACCACCGCAGCGCCGATACGCCTGATGCGGTTGCCGGCGGTTCGTTCTTCGACGCGCTGGCCGTGCCGGGCCGGATCTTCCCCGGCCTCACGGCACAGCACGCCGACGGTGCCCCCGAGCGGCTGTACCAACGTGGGCGAGGCGTGGGCGGCTCGTCGGCGGTCAACGCGATGATCGGGATTTGGGGCATCCCCGACGACTACGACCATTGGGAGCGAGATCTCGGCTGCGATGGGTGGTCCTGGAGCGACGTCGCGCCGACCTTTGCGTCGCTGTCCATCCCCTTGACGCAGGCCGCGCCATCGGAATGGGGCAGCGTCGATCGGGCGCTCATCACTGCAGCGCTGGGCCTGGGCCATGGCGAGTGTGCCGACTACCTCCGGCCCGCAGCATTGGGTGTCGGGCCGGCGTGGCTCACCCGGGCCAATGGGCGCCGGGTCTCGGTGAACGATGCCTATCTCGAACCGGCCCGTGGCCGTACCAACCTGACCGTGCGTGGCGACGCACTGGTGGATTGTGTGCTGCTGGACAGTACGCGGGCGGTCGGCGTGCGATTGGCCGATGGCGAGATCATCGAGGCAGCCGAGGTCATCGTCAGCGCCGGGGCCATCCACTCGCCGGCGGTGCTGTTGCGCAGCGGGGTCGACCTGCCGGGGATCGGACGCGGTCTGAAGGACCATGCCTCTGCTGCGGTCACGCTGGCCCTGCGCGAATCGGCGAGGTCCTCGCCGCATGCGCTCGCTCTGGCCACCATGCTGCGGTGGTCGTCTGCCGACGGTGTGGCCGATCTACAACTGCTCCCCGTGAACCATCTCGGCGCAGCGCCCGAGGCGGCAGGGCTCGGGCTGTTGATGGCCGCCGTCATGGATGTGCACTCGCTGGGTTCGGTGTCGTTGCGCAGCACCGATCCGCTGGTCGACCCCGCAGTGCAGTTCCACATGCTGTCCGACGAGCGCGACCGGGTACGTCTGCGCGAAGCGGTTCGGCACATGGTCCGCCTGGCGGAGTCGGATGCGTTCGTGCAGATCTGCACGGCCGCCTACATCGATGCCGTCGGTACGCCGATTGCAGCACTGCCCGATGATGACAGGGCGCTTGATCAGTGGCTCGTGGCCAACGTGGCCGATTACGTGCATGCCAGCTCGAGCTGTCGCATGGGTCCTGACGGCGACGACCTCGCTGTCGTCGACACGCAGTGTCGGGTCCGGGGCCATCAGGGCCTGCGGGTGTGCGATGCCAGCGTGTTCCCCGATCTGCCGAGAGCGAACACCCATCTGCCCGCTGTGATGGTCGCCGAGCGCATCGCCGCCCACCTCGCCGCTGCGGCTGATTGAGCGGTCTACAGCGAGGCGTAGGCGGCGTCCACCAGCGAGCGGTTGCGGGTGCTCTGCCACCGTGGGATGACATGGTTCATCACATAGCCGAACGACAGTCGTTCGTGGGGATCGGCAAAGCCGAGGGCGCCGCCCGTGCCGAAATGGCCGAAGCTGTCGGGATGGGGGCCAAACGGCCGACGGGCCGTGGTCGGCTTGAACCCAAGCCCGAAGGTGGCTTCCTCGCCCAACACCGGGCAGTGGCCCTCCGACTGGATGTGGGTGGCCTCGGCGAGCAACTCGGGCGACAACAGCCGACCGGGTTCGGTCAATGCTGAGTACAGCCGGGCGATCCCGACGGCCGTCCCGTGCCCG
>WLMZ01000179.1 GCA_009726095.1 Actinomycetota bacterium | reverse complement strand
CGAAAGGTTCCGGACAGTTTCGTGAGTTCCCCGAACTCGATCGGGTGGCCTGGCTGCCGCCGGCTATGGCCAGGCCCAAACTCGTGAAGGACCAACGGGAGTTTCTCGACCGGCTGGCCGCACAGATCTGCTAGCGCATACCCTGCGCCGCCTCGGAGAGTGCCTCACGCGCGCTGCGCCTCCGAAGTTCGATTGCCTCGCCGATCTGCCGCGCGAGCCGATGATCTTGCTGCACAACGCTGTTCATCGCATCCCGTGACACCAAAACCAGGGTGACGTCGGTGAGGGCGACGACTCCGGTGATCATTCGCTGACGGGTCAACGACGTTCCACCGATGTAGTCGCCGGCTCCCAGTTCACCCAGTGACAGGGTCCGGCCATCGTCGGTGGTGGTGAACATCATGACGGAGCCGTCGGTGATGAATCCCACGCCCATCGGGATGCTGTTGACCGGCTGGATGACCTCGCCTTCGGCGTAAGGCAGCACGCGGGCCCCGGCCAGCATGGTGGCGATGGCGTCGGGGCCCAGCCCCAGGGACGCTCCGATTGCACCGATGTGTTCGGCGACATAAGCGGCCCTGCCCTTGGCACCGGACTTCACCGCATCGAGGTGCAGTCCCGCACGGCGGCTGGCATACCAGGCGCGGTGCGCGAGCAGGGTGGTGGCAGCGCCGTCCTCGCCCGGCGTCGCAATCGGCACTGACACCCGGTAGCTGCCGGCGCCCAGGGCGACCACGGCGGCCGGCACGCCGGCCAGTTTGGCCGGTAGCGCCTCGGCCACGGCGAGCAGTGCCGCCTTGACCTCTCCGGGCGGATCGTCGGCGGCGAAGGTCAACGTGGTCTTCGCTTTGTAATACGGCGCGGTGGTCCGGCTCAGGTTGACGAAGGAATCGCCGGCCAGAGCGGCGTTCGGCACGATCTGCAGACCGTTCTCGGTGTCGATGTGCACCGCGCGCCAGTTGACTTCCACCACGCGGCCCTTGCCGACTTTGGTGTCGAGCCAGTCGCCGATTCGGAATGGCTGCTCGAACAGCAGCAGCAGACCGGAGATCACCGGGCCGACAGCGCTCTGCACCGCTAGGCCTATCACGATGGATGTCACCCCGACAGCGGTGATCAGCCCGCCGATATTGGCCCCCCACACCCATGACAGCAGCAGGCCGATACCGAGGATGATGAGGATCAGGCGACCCAGGTCGACGAAGATCCCCGGCAGCCGGTCGCGCCAGCTGCCGGCGCGGGCCTCGCCGAACAATGCGGCGTTGGCCCCGGACAGCAGCACCAGCATGATCACGAAGCCGACGACGGTGGCCGCGATCTTCGTCCAGGTGGCATGCCCGCCAACCTCATGGCCGCCGTGGTTGAGCTGGTCGAGGAGCAGATAGACAGCCGCCGCCGGCAGCAGCCAATTACGCAGCAATGCAACGGGTCTGGCGTATCCGCTGCCGCGGCGAACAAGCATGCCGTGCACTTCGTTGAGAATCAGAAGTGCCAGCGGCAGACCGATGACGACGACCAGCGAAGGCCAGAACCACGGCTGGTTGATGATGATGCTCATTGCGGTTCCATCACACCGCTTGCCGGGCGGCCACATCGAGCCGCCAGACCGTCTCCGACCCCGACTCACCGGTGATGGTCCCCGCCTCGACGAACGGGTAGATGCCCACCACCGCGTCATGCACCCGGTCGCTGACGAAGATGCCCGCTGAGCGGGTCGCGGCGTGCACCCGGTGGGCCAGGTCGACAGCCTCACCCCACAGCGCGTAAATGGTCGACCGCTCACCGACCAGTCCGCTGGTCACCGGCCCGCTGTCGATGCCCACCCGGATGGACAACTCGGCGCCGTGCTGGTCATCGAACCGCTCGATGATCTCGGTGAGCTCCTTGGCGAACGCGATGGTCCGGCGGGCGTGGTCCACCCGCGGCACCACCAGTCCACAGGTGGCCAGCAGCCCGTTGTCCTGCATGCTGCGTACCTGCTCCACGCCGTGCCGTTCGGCGGCGCCGCCGAATGCCTCCACCAGCGAGTTGAGCATCGCCACCGATTCCTCGCCGGGCAGCGACCGGGAGAAGTCGTCGAACCCCAAAAGCTGGGCGTAGACCACCGTCACATCGCGGTGCTCGGTGTTGATGTTCTGTTCGCCCTCCCGGTAGCGGCGGGCCACCGTCTCGGGCATCAAGCTCGTCAGCAGCTCATCGTTCTCTGCACGCTGGGCGTCGATCAGCTGCTGTTTGGTCTGCAGGCTCGCGCTCATGTCGTTGAACGACGACGCCAACTCGCCGAATTCGTCGCGCGAGGTGACGGGAACGGTGATACCGAGCTCACCGCCGCTGACCCGCCGTACCGCAGCGACGAGCTCCTTGACCGGCCGGGTCAGAATCCGGCTGAACAGCAGCGCGAGCAGGCACACCGCCAGCACAATCGCGCCCGTGGACAACGCGATGTTGCGGGCGAAGGAGTTGACCGGGGCGAACGCCTCCGCGCGGTCGATCTTGGCCACGACCACCCACTCCAGGCCGGGAACCTTCAGCGGTTCGTAGGCCACCAGCGCGGTCGGCCCGAGGTAGGTCTTAGCGGTGGTGACCCCCGACTGGCCGGCGAGCGCCATCTCGACCGCGGACGTGCGGACCGGCTGCAGCAGCACACTGTCACCGACTTCCACCTCACGCCGCGCGACCTCCTCCGGCGTCCCGTTCGCCACCACGGCGGCCACGAACTGCTCCGGGTCGACGAGCAGTTCACGCGACACAGATCGCATCAGCATGTCGCGCCCGGCCAGATAGGTCTCGCCGGTCTTGCCCAGGCCCTCCTCTTCCCAACTGCGGTCGCCGGTCATCACATTGTTGATGCCCTCGGAGGACAGTTGCAGTGCCAGCGCGCCGTGGATGCCGGAGCCGTCCCCGATCGGGGTGATGACCCACGGCGTCGGAGCCCCGTAGGCCGGCGCATAGTTTTCGTAATCGGTGAAGATCACCTCGTCCACCGACGTCGCCCGCATCGCTTTGCGATAGGCATCGGCCAGATTGGTCGTCGTGTACGGCGCGTTCAGAACGTTGGCACCGAGTTCGGCGCCCTTGAACGCGGTGTAGACGATGTTGCCGTCGGTATCGAGCAGCAGCACATCATCGAAATCGAAGCGCTCGGCGAAGTCGGCGAAGAACGGCTGGTACCGGGCATTGAGCTTCGACCACTCGCTGGGATCGCCGGCTGACATCACCGAGATCGCGGTGTCGAAGTCGCCCTTCGAGGGGGCGGTGTACAAACTCTGCAGGTAGGTCTGGGCATTCGAAGTGGGCTTGTACAACTCAGGATCGGCCTTGGTTCCCAGTCCCTTCTCCAACTCCGGACCGAAGACCCCCGAGTAGTACCCGGCCACAGACTCCACCGCCCGCGCCGGCAGCGGCGTCTTCTGCAGATCGGCGAACGCTCCGGTGAAGTCCTTCACGGCGTTGATCGTCGCGCTGGAATGAGTGAGCACCGTCGATGCGTCGCTGATGTTCTCGAAGTAGTTGCTGATCTCCCGGTGCCTCGACTCGCGAAGCTGGATCAGCCGCTGATATTCGGCGTCGCGAAGCGAGTTGGTGCCCGAGATATACCCAAGTGTCCCCGCGATGAGAACCGACAGCACGCTGACGGTCAGCAACATGACCAGCAGCTTGGATTGAAAACCCAGCGAGCGCAGAAGCTCTGCTGCGGAACGTCGGACCACGCGCTGACCCCGATTCGATGTTATGGCGACCGGCCGGATCGTACCGAACGCCCGCTTTCGCGGGGTCCGTATCATCAGCGCGATGACGGCCGACGCTACCCCGTTATGGCTGTTCGCCGACCAGCTCGG
>WLMZ01000178.1 GCA_009726095.1 Actinomycetota bacterium | reverse complement strand
GTCGGTCTTGAGCACGACCATCTCGTGCTTTTTGGTGGTCGAGGTGTTCGTCAACGTGAACGTGGTGGAGCCGGCCTTCACCTCGGCCGGGACCGGCGTGAGGTACTGCAACGTGTCGCTCTTGTCGCCCGCTTCGACGGCGACGGGCGTACCAGCAGCTGGAGCAACGGTGACGCCGCCTCCGCCGCCTGTAGTAGTGGCGGTCTTGCTGGAGCTCGAACAACCGGCGAGCGCCGCTGCTCCCAAGACTCCTGCAGCAATCAGAACCATTCCTCGACGCATCTGTCTCTCCTTCGGTAGGTGAGTTCAGAGTAAGGAGACGTTCCGGAGGCCCACAGAGTCGAAAGTCCCAACCTCGTTGCAGATGCACCATTGATCACGGCGGTTGACCGAGGACCGTTGATCACGGCGGTTGACCACGACCGTTGATCACGACCGTTGATCACAACGGTTGACAGAGGACCGTTGATCACGACCGTTGATCACGACCGGAACGCGATACCGCGCGCTCGAGCACACCTCGCGTCGTCTGGCCACCAGCCCGCCAACGGTCGAACAGGCGGCGCCATCAGCGGGGTGCTGCTCTGGCGGCATCACACTGTGGCAGGGTGGATCCGTCGCACGGTCGGTGCGCGGTCAGGACGGACACCGATGGGATCTCTCGAACCGGACAGCGAGACAGAGACCGGAACCGGAACCGAGACCGAGACCGAGACCGAGACCGAGACCAGAACCGGAACCAAGACCGGCACCGGCACCGGAAGCGGCACCGGAACCAGAACCGGAACCGGCACTGGAAGCGGCACCAGAGCCGGAACCAGAGCCGGAACCGACAACGACGGCGACAACAACAACAACAGCGACAGCGACAACGACGGCGACAGCGACAGCGACAGCGACAGCGACAGCGACAACGACAACATCAGCGATATCAACAACAACATCGTCGTCATCGGTGGCGGACCAGCCGGACTCATCGCAGCCGAGATCGCTGCGACGGCCGGCCGCAAGGTCACGCTGATCGAGCACATGCCTTCGGTCGGGCGCAAGCTGTTGCTCGCCGGCCGTGGCGGGCTGAACCTGACCCACAGCGAACCGTTCGACACCTTCGTGACCCGCTACGGCGCGGCTGCGCCGGCGCTGTCTGGCGCACTGCACGGGTTCGACCCGTCGGCACTGCGCGCCTGGTGCGCTGGTCTCGGCGAACGAACCTTTGTCGGGACAAGCGGCCGCGTGTTCCCCCAGTCGCTACGAGCCACCCCGTTGCTGCGGGCATGGCTGCGCCGCCTCGATCAACTCGGGGTCAAGACGTTGGTCCGCCACGAGTGGCAGGGCTGGAACGATGACGGTTCGCTGATGGTCCATGGCCCCCACGGCACCCGATCGTTGCGCCCCGCAGCGACCGTGCTCGCCCTGGGCGGCGCCAGTTGGCCGCGCACCGGCTCAACGGCTGCTTGGGTACCGGTGTTACGCGGTATCGACGTAGAGGTCACGGCGCTCCAACCGGCCAACTGTGGCTTCGTCGTGGCGTGGTCACCAGAGTTCGCTGGTCGCTTCGCTGGCGTTCCGCTGAAAAACGTGCGCCTGTCATTCGCTCAGCACTCCACCCGCGGCGAGGCAATGATCACCGCCGGAGGCATCGAGGGTGGCGCCATCTACGCAATCGGCGCACCGCTGCGCGAGGCCATCGCCGCCGACGGGTTTGCCGATGTCATCATCGATCTGCATCCCGACCTGTCGCCAGCGCAACTCGCGGAGCGGTTCGCACGCACGCGCCCGAGCGACTCCACCTCCACCCGTCTCCGACGCGTCGGGCTCACCCCGGCCGCCGTCGCCCTGATGCGCGAAACCGGTTGCGCGCCCGACGCGCTCAAGGCGCTCCGACTGCGACTGGTCGGCTCGCAGCCGATCGACCGGGCCATCTCCACCGCAGGGGGCATTGCCTGGAGCGAGATCGACGAGCAGTTGATGTTGCGCCGCCGACCAGGGGTCTTCGTCGCCGGCGAAATGCTCGATTGGGAGGCACCCACGGGCGGCTACCTCCTTCAGGCCTGTTTCAGCACCGGGGTCGCCGCGGCACGCGGGGCGTTGATGCTGGAGCGCTGATGCGGGCGCGTTGAGCAACAGCCATCCATGCCTTTGCCCGGTATGCACCCCCGCCTGAGCTCCTGCGCAGATGGTGATCGGCACGGTCAGCGGCAGCGCACTGACGACCGACCAACGGATCACGCCGAGCGTCGCAGTGGCCGCCGATCAGGCCGCCGGAGGGCCGCCGGAGGGCCGCCGGGGGGCCGCCGATCAGGCCCGCCCGATCGAGACGAACACGGGGTCGAGTTCGTTGATCGCCACCGTGGTTGCTGGTAGCAACACGCTGAAGGCGGGCACTCCAAGCGCCCACCCCACGCCGGTACCATTTTCCACCATGCGGGAGATTCCCGAATTGTGACGCCACCCACTCTATTTTTTGTACAATTGTCGCAGGATCATTTGCAGGTCCGGCCCCCACCGGAGGGATACGACATGACCCACACCCAGGTTCCGACTGAGACCACTCCCGCGCAGATGCCGATGGCATCGCGGCTCGACCGACTGGGCACCGAGACGGCGTTTGCTGTGTCACTGGCCGCAGCCGAGTGGGGTGCTCGCGGCAACCGGATCTTCCCGTTCCACCTCGGTGACCTCAACCTGTCCACCCCCGCCAACGTCGTGGAAGCGATGGACCGCGCCATCGCCGATGGCAAGACCGGCTACTGCCCGGCCGCCGGCATCCCGCAGCTTCGCGAGGCGCTTGCCGACGATGTCGGCGCCCGCCGCGGCCTGCAGTACTCCCCTGCCAACGTGGTCGTGCAGCCCGGCGGTAAGCCCGTCATCACCAAATTCATCCAGGCAGTGATGAACCCGGGTGAAGAGGTGCTCTACCCCAACCCCGGATACCCCATCTACGAGAGCCAGATCGAGTACTTCGGCGGCGTCGCCAAGGCGTATCGCTATCTGCCCGACCCGACGGGCTTTCGTATCGACATCGATCAGGTGCGTTCGCTGATCGGCCCCAAGACACGGGCCATCATCTACAACGACCTCCAGAACCCGATCGGCGCCGAGTCCACCGATGCCGAGCGCCAAGCCATTGCCCAACTCGCCATCGAGCACGACCTGTGGGTGCTGTCCGACGAGGCC
Organism: Actinomycetota bacterium; assembly: GCA_009726095.1. Lineage (GTDB taxonomy): Bacteria > Actinomycetota > Acidimicrobiia > Acidimicrobiales > Ilumatobacteraceae > WLMZ01. Next base: position 685 of record WLMZ01000178.1, on the reverse strand, counting down.
TACTTCGAGATGCGCTATTCGGGCACGTCGTCATCGATCGCCTCGCTGCCCGGCATGCAGCAACGCACCGTCATCCTGTACACCTTCTCGAAGAAGTTCGCGATGACGGGTTGGCGCCTCGGGGCTGCCATCGCTCCGATCGCACTGGCCGACATGATCGCCAAGCTCAACACCAACGACGAATCCTGCACCACCCACTTCGTGCAGTACGCAGGGGTCGAGGGCCTGCGCGGCGACCAGTCCGGCACCGCCGTGCTCCTCAACACCTTGCGCGCCCGCCGCGACGCTGCGGTGTCATTGCTCAATGCGACGCCCGGCATCAACGTGCAAACGCCGGAGGCGACCTTTTATCTGTTCCCCGACGTCACCGAGGCCATGGCCCGGATGGGCATCACCGATCTCGCTGCGTTCGCCGAGGCAGCGCTGCACAACACCGGCGTGTCGTTCTGCACCCGTCGCCACTTCGGCCGCCCCCAGCCCGGTGAGGTCGAGCAGTACATCCGCCTGGCGTATTCGGGCATCAGCACCGAGGACATCACCACCGGCCTCGGCCTGTTGCGCGAATGGGTCACGGCATGAGCACGGTCATCGTCACCGGACGCATTCCCCAACCGGGTGTCGACCTGCTGCGCGGCGCCGGCCACCACGTCATCACCTGGGACGAGCCGACGCCGATGTCGCGCAG
>WLMZ01000177.1 GCA_009726095.1 Actinomycetota bacterium | reverse complement strand
TTGCCCTCGAAACGGACCGAGCCGCTGGTGGGTCGCGGCAACTGCATGATGGCGCGGCCGGTGGTGCTCTTGCCGCAGCCGGACTCACCAACCAGGCCGAGGGTCTCACCCTTCATGACGTCGAGGCTGATCCCGCTGACCGCGTTCACGAACAGCCCGGTGCGGCCGACGGGGAACTTCACCACGAGGTCCTCGACCCGCATGAGTGCGTCCTCGTTGCGCAGGTGCGCCTTGCCAGTGCCCGCCATCAGTCGAGCCTTCCTATGGTGACAGGCGTCTCCGAGAGGCGAGCCTTGGATTCGTGGTATTCAGGGGAGCCCACCGGGTACCAACAGGCGTAGGTGTGCTCGGGGTTGTCGGTGGCCACCAATGGCGGCTCCTCGGTGAGGCACTTGTCGCGCGTGTACAGACAGCGCGGTGCGAACCGGCAGCCCTGGGGAGGATTCACCAGGTCGGGCGGTCGGCCGCCGATGGCCATCAACCGGGTGTGGCTGGGGTCGTCGATCTTGGGGATGCTCTGCATGAGCGCCTCGGTGTAGGGCATCTTCATGTCGGCGAACAACGCCCGTGTGGGGGCCTTCTCGACCAGCTTGCCGCCGTACATCACCGCAATTTCGTCGGTGTGCCCGGCCACCACGCCAAGGTCGTGCGTCACCAGGATCAGCGACATGTTGCGATCCTTGCGCTGATCGTTCAGCAGGTCGAGGATCTGTGCCTGCACGGTGACGTCGAGCGCCGTCGTGGGCTCGTCGGCGAACAGCATCGTGGGGCCGCAGGCCATGGCGATGGCAATCATCACGCGTTGGCGCATGCCGCCGGAGAGCTCGTGAGGGTATTGGTGCAGGCGGCGCGCCCCCTCGGGGATGCGTACGTCCTGCAGCAGCCGTTCAGCGGTGGCCCAGGCGGTGGCCTTGTCCATGCCGAGATGGATGCGCAGCGGCTCGGCGATCTGCTTGCCGATCTTCATCAACGGGTTCAGCGAGGTCATGGGATCTTGGAAGATCATCGCCATTTCCTTGCCCCAGATGTGGCGCATCTGCTTGCGGCCGAGGTTGCCGATCTCTTGCTGTTCGAAGCGGATGGAGCCGTGGCGTTCGGTGCCCTTGGTGGGCAGCAGACCCATGATCGAACGAGAGAGGATGGTCTTTCCGGATCCGCTCTCGCCGACGATTCCTAACGCCTTGCCGCGCTCGAGCGTCAGGCTGACACCATCGACGGCGCGGACCAGGCCGCGTCGGGTACGGAAATGGGTCTTGACATCGGTGAGCTCGAGAAGCGGGCCGTTGACGTCACGGTTCGCTGCCTGGATGACGTTGGTCATATCGCTGCCTCGCGGATGTCGAAGCGCCGGGCCAGCCGGTCGCCGAGAAGGTTGAACGAAACGACCGTGAGGAACAAGAACACGGAGGGGAACACCGTTGCCCACCATGCCCGCTTCAGATCGGCGCGCCCGTCGATGATCATCTTGCCCCACGTGAGCGGTCGCTCAACGCCAAGACCGAGAAATGCGAGAGCGCCCTCGGCGGCAATCAGGATGCCGAGGCCGGTGATGGCCACGGTGACCATGGCAGGAATGAGGTTGGGCAGGATCTCGCGCAGGATCACGCGACCGCCCTTGGCCCCGAGGCTGCGTGCTGCGAGCACGAACTCGCGCTCGCGTAGACCCATCGTCTGCGCGCGCACGATTCGTGCCAACGGGGCAGTGGCCAGGACCCCGAGTGTGAGTGTGATCTCCCACTTGCGGTCGAGCCAGCCCAACCAGGTGTAGACGGACTTGAGGTCGTCCATGCGATAGACCAGCAACAGGGCGAGCAGCAGCGCCGGCAGGGCGAGCAGGCAGTCCACGATGATGGACACGGTGCGATCCACCCAGCCGCCGAAATAGCCGGCGAGCACGCCGAGGATGGCGCCGAGAACCAGGCCCATCACGGTTGCCAGCACCCCGATCATCAGGGTGATCTTGGCGCCGTGGATGCTGCGTGCGAACACATCGTGGGCGCTCGAGTCGGTGCCCATCCACGTCGTCCAACCGGGACCGAGGTTGTAGCGGCCGGTCTTGCCATTGACCTTGATCTGGGTGTCGTAGCTGCGGATGAAGGGCAGGTAACTGGCGAACAGCGTGCAGATGGTCAATGCGAGCAGCCAGGCAACGGCGAACATCACGCCGATACCGGGGATCTTTCTGGACCGCTTTGGCTTCGCTGTGGTCTTGCCGCCGGCTGTGGCCGACGGGGGCGTGGCACTCATGTCTCAGGTCTTCCTTAGCTCAGGGCCCGGGCGTGGCGGATGCGGGGATCGATCAGTGCGTAGCTCAGGTCCACGCCGAGGTTCACCAGAACCACGCACGCAACCAGGATTGCCGACACGGATTGCACCGTGAACAAGTCGCTGGACAAGATGGCGACCACGAGCAGCGAGCCCATGCCCTTCATGTTGAAATACGCCTCGACGATGAGGGCTCCGCCAACAAGCCCACCGAGCTGGAAGCCCACGCTGGTGACCAGCGAGAACACTGAGTTGCGCAGCGCATGGCCCCAGAGCACCCGTGATGGTGGCACCCCCTTGGCGCTGGCGAGGGTGATGAAGTCGCTCTGCAGCGTCTGCACCATGTCGGCGCGCAACAGGCGAATCCACGTGGCGGCGAGCGGAATGGTGAGCACCAGCACCGGCACGAAGAAGTTCTTGATGTGCAGCATCGGGTTGTCCCATGGGTAGACCTTCGAGCTCAGACGGGGGAACCATGCGAGCCAGTCGATGAAGATGTACTTCAGCAACGGCGCGAGCACCACGGCCGGTACCGAGATGAAGAAGAACGTGGCGAAGCTGCTCAGCTTGTCGAACGGGCGGTCACGTTTGTACGCCTGGTACACCGCAACGGGCACGGCCACGAGCAGCGCGAAGAAGATGGAATACAGGCCGAGGAACACTGTGGTGAGTACCCGCGGCTTCAGGTAGGTGGTGACGTTCAGGTTGTTCGGGTTCGAGTACCCGAAGTCGAGCGTCAGCATGCCCTTGAGCCAGTACCAGTACTGCACCAGGTAGTTGCTGTCGAGGTGGAAGCGCCTGGTGGTGGTGTCGATCAGGTCCTGACTCACGGTGCCACCGAGCATTGTGCGTGCAGGATCGCCGGGCTTGTTCAGCCCGATGCGCATGAACACCATCACTCCGAACGTGACGAGGAAGAACACGATGAGGAATTGGGTGAAACGTTGCAGTGCGTAACGCAAGAACGACCTCGACAATCAACGAAAACGATGAACTGGGTATTCAGTTGGGGGCCGCCCCGATGGGCGGCCCCCAACCATGGAAATGCTGTGCTGTGCGGTGGTTAGGACTTGATCCAGAGGGTGTTCACCCAGAACTGGCCGCTGAAGCCGGCGCCATCGTTGGCTTCGGATCCGTCAGGGAGCGGCGACGAGCCGAGGCCCATCACCTTGGGCGAGTGAGGGGTGCCCCACAGGGTCCACGAGGTGGGGATCTGGTAGCACATCTTGGCCATCTGCTTGTTGACTTCCTCGGCAGCCGCCTTGCGCTTGGCCTCGTCCGAATTGCTGCGGGCGATGGCCAGGTTCTCGTCGACGACCGGATCGTTGATGCGGGCGAAGTTCAACGACAGGCCCTTGCCGTCGGGGATCGACGCCGAGGAGTTCCACCAGAAGTTCTGCGCATCGACGTACAGGCCGGCGTGCTGACGCCATCCGTAGAGGTAGAAGCCGGCATCACCGAGCAGGGCGTTGGTGATGAACTTGTCCTGCGGCACCACGTTGACGGTGGTGTTGACGCCGATCTTGGCCCAGTAGCCCTTCAGCAACTCAGCGGTCTGGTCGCCGATGGCGGTGGCCGTGTGTCCGTAGGTGATATCGACGCTGGTTGCGCCGGTGGCTGCCTTGTAGTCGTCGATCAGCTTCTGGGCGCCGGCGATGTCCTGTGCGGGGTCGAAGCCGTTGTC
>WLMZ01000176.1 GCA_009726095.1 Actinomycetota bacterium | reverse complement strand
TCGCCCATCGACTGGTCGAAGGCATCGGCCCCAGGGCCAGCTTTGCTGCCATCGGCGGCGCCGGGCACGCCGCACACCTCGAGCAGCCTGATGCCGTTGTCGCAGCCATCCGCAGGTTCGGCGCAGCGCTGTAACGACGATGAACGTCAGCGGCTGAGCACGAGCCCCACTGCCGCAAGGACCCCGAAGACCATCTGCAATCGACCGGTCTCACCGAGTACCGCGATCAGGTCACGGCCAACTGCACCACGCAGCACCCGCCGCACCGGAGGAACGGCAGCGACGGCGGCCGCGGCGGCGATGGCCACCCACGGTCGCCAGACCACCGCTGCGACAACGGTCATCTCGAATGCCAACGAAACGAGCGAGACGTAGAGCCAACGTGTGCGTCGGTCACCCAGACGAACGGCCAGTGTCTTCTTGCCGACCTTGCTATCGGTGGGAATGTCACGAAGGTTGTTGATGACCAAGAGCGCACACGCCAGCCCACCGACGCCGCAGCCCATCACCACCGACAACGCCGTGACCTGTTCGCTCACGGCGAACGCTGTGCCCACGGTGGCCACAAGGCCGAAGAAGACAAAGACGAAGACTTCGCCCAGACCGAGGTAGCCGTACGGCTTCGGTCCGCCGGTGTAGAACCAACCGGCCAGCAACGCAGCGGCGCCGACCACGAGCAACCACCACGATGTTGCAATCGCAAGGACCAGACCGGCGATTGCTGCAACGCCGAATGCAATGAAGGCGGCACGCTTCACCGCCTTCGCTGGCGCCAGACCCGATGCCACCAATCGCACCGGGCCCACGCGCACGTCGTCGGTGCCGCGGATTCCATCGCTGTAGTCATTGGCGTAGTTGACTCCCACCTGCAGAGCAAGACTCACGACGAGGGCGAGCGATGCCCTCCACCAGATCGCGTCGTGCAATCCCGCAGCGCACGCCGCCCCGACAACCACGGGCACCACCGCCGCAGGCAAGGTGCGCGGACGAGCCCCGGCAACCCATCGATTTCCGGCATTCGCGGTGTTCGTCATGGAGACAGTGTGACGGAAATGTGCGCCCGCGACGAAGACGGGCAATACTTCTGAGGGAACAGCAGGGAAAGGGGACGTCGTGTCTGGCGAACTGTGGCGCGAGAGCGCACTCGGATTGGCCGCTCTGATCAGAAGCGGCCAGGTGTCCAGCCGCGAGGTCGTCGACGCCCACCTCGCCCGCATCGAAGCGGTCAATCCCCATCTCAATGCCGTGGTTCGGGTGCTCACCGATCAGGCACGGGCCGAGGCCGACGCCGCCGATCGAGCGCAGCGCGATGGCGCCACACTGGGTCCCCTGCACGGGGTGCCGTTCACCGTGAAGGAGAACATCGACCTGGCCGGCACGGCCACGACCAACGGTGTGCGTGCCCTCGCCGATGCCATTGCCCCCCTCGATGCCCCGGTTGTGGAACGCATGCGCGCCGCCGGGGCGATACCCATCGGGCGCACCAATCTGCCCGACTTCGGGCTACGTGTGCACACCGACAGCGACCTGCACGGCCTCACCCGCAACCCCTGGAACCCACACGTCACCACGGGTGGCTCCAGCGGCGGCGAGGCGTCTGCGATCGCCAGCGGGATGAGCCCGATGGGTCTCGGCAACGACCTCGGCGGTTCGCTCCGCAACCCTGCGCACTGCTGCGGCATCTCCAGCATCAAACCCACCACGGGCGTGGTGCCATCGGCCACCGTCATTCCGCCCGTCGACAAGGCGGTGTCGTTCCAGATCATGGCCGTCGAAGGTGTCCTCGGCCGGCGTATCGCCGACGTGCGCGCCGGGCTCACAGCCGTGGCCGGCGTCCATCACCGCGACCCGCTCAGCCTTCCGGTGAACCTCACCGACATACCCACTGACCGGCCACTCCGCATTGCTGTGCTCCCTGAGCCGGCTGGTGGCAGCACCGATGCCGGCATCGCCGCCGCCATCCGCACTGTCGGCGACGTGTTGGCCGGACTGGGCCACCAGGTCACCGAAGCCGCACCGCCCAGCTACGCGCGGTCAATCGAGTTGTGGACGCTGGTGCTCGGCGGCGACCTGCGCACCCTGCGCCCGCTGCTCGACCTGGTGATGGGCGAGGGTGGACGCCGCTTCCTCGACCTGACCGATGGCATCTTCCCCCCGATCGACCTCGCCGAGTGGAGCACCTTCCACACCGAGCGTTTCGCAGTGGCCCGCGAGTGGGCCGAGTTCTTCACCGGGTACGACGCTTTGATTTCTCCCGTCTGGGCCCAGCCGGCATTTGCCCACGGCGCCGACATCGTCGACGCCGCAGGCGCTGTGGCCACGCTGGAGACAATGCGTCCGATCCTGCCCGCGAACCTGCTCGGCCTCCCCGCCGCCGTCACGCCGGCCGGGCTCTCCGCCGGCATGCCCGTGGGCGTTCAGATCATCGGCGATCGTTTCCACGACCTGGCGTGCCTGTCCATCGCCGAGATCATCGAGCAGCAGCTCGGCATCCTCACGCCGATCGATCCCGTCACGACCTGAGCAATGCGCCGACTCGTTGCCCTCGACCTGCCCGGCGGCGCCGAGTTCGTGCGCGCCCTGCGCAGAGTTTGGGACGGTGGCGACGCAGCGCTACCAATCGATCAACGACTCGACCACACGGCGCGTGCGCTCGTGATGCGGGCCATGTGCGCCGGTGCTGTCGTCGATGCGTCCGGCACCACCACGCTGCCCGACGGACGAGACATCGAACCGGGCGATGCACTGGTCGTGACCACCAGCGGCTCCACCGGCGACGCCAAGGGCGTGGTGCTGACACACGCAGCGGTCGCAGCATCTGCCGAGGCAACGAGCGAACGTCTGGGAGTCACCACCGACGACCATTGGCTGGCCTGCCTCCCGCTCTCGCATGTCGGGGGGCTCTCGGTCGTCACCCGCGCCCTGCACCGCAATGTGGCGCTCACCGTGCTCCCGCGATTCGAGGCAGATGCGGTCGCTGCCGCAGCCCGGGCCGGTGCAACGCTCACGTCGCTGGTCAACACGGCGCTGGCCCGCATCGATCCAGCGCTGTTCCGCTGCATCGTGCTGGGGGGCAGCACGCCACCCCCGGTGCGGCCGCCGAACACGGTGACCACCTACGGCCTCACCGAGACGGGTAGCGGAGTGGTCTATGACGGCATCCCCCTCGCAGGGGTCGAGGTGCAGATTGCCGCTGATGGCGAGATCCTGCTGCGCTGCCCGATGATGCTGCGCAGCTACCGCGACGGCTCGTCCCCGATCGACGATCACGGCTGGCTGCACACCAACGACCTCGGCCGATGGCTCCCCGATGGACGGCTCCATGTCGACGGCCGGCGCGGCGACCTCATCATCAGCGGCGGCGAGAACATCTGGCCCGAACAGGTCGAGGCGGTGCTCCTGCGCCATTCAGCTGTCGCCGATGTCGGCGTGGCCGGAGTACCCGACGCAACGTGGGGGCGGGCCGTGGCTGCATGGGTCGTGCCCCAAGATCGGGCCAATCCCCCATCGCTCGATCAACTTCGTCAGTTCTGCCGCGAGCACCTCCCAGCGTTTATGGCACCTCGTGCGGTCTTCGTCGTCGACACCCTGCCACGCACCAACCTCGGCAAACTGCGACGCAGCGCACTGCCGGGCGCCGCGCCAGGCCCGCCTAGTATCTCCGCATGACCACACGACTCCTGGGCAAGGTCGCGCTCATCACCGGCGCGGCCAGCGGCATCGGTAAGGCCATCGCCACCCACTTCCTCGCCGAAGGCGCCTCGGTGGTGCTCGCCGATATCGACGAAGCGGGCCTGCGGGCCGTCGCTGCGCCGGGCGGCGACCGTGCCGATTCCATCCGCTGCGACGTCACCGTCGAATCCGATGTTGCGGCCGCCGCACAGTTCGCCGTCGATCGATTCGGCGGGCTCGATATCACCGTGGCCAATGCCGGCAAGGGGACTTTCGGGCTCATCACCGAGCATTCGTTGGAGTCGTGGCAGGAGATCATCGACCTCTGCCTCACCGGGGTGTTCCTGACGGTGAAACACGCCGGTCGGGTCATGCGAGATGGTGGTTCCATCATT
>WLMZ01000175.1 GCA_009726095.1 Actinomycetota bacterium | reverse complement strand
GGTCTTGGTGCCCGTGGTGCTGGTTCGGTCACCGAGTTGCAGGTGGCGGGTCGTGCCGGTGTGCCGGTGGATGCGTCGGCGGTGGAGCTGAACGTGACGGTGACGAATGCGAACGGCGCTGGTTTTGTCACGGTGTATCCGTGTGGGTCGCCCCGGCCGCTGTCGTCGAATGTGAACTACGGCGCTGGTTCGACGGTGGCGAACAGCGTGATCGCCAAGATCGGTGTGGATGGCAAGGTGTGCGTGTTCACGCAGGCCGGTGTTGATCTGATCGTCGACACCAGTGGCTATTTCCCGATCGGCTGACGGCCTACAATCTGTCGATGCTTGGAAGACTCGGTAGTGCAGAGCGGTCCCCCCGGGCAGGGCGGACCGCTCTTTGCACCATCGCCTCAGGCGCCCATCAAGAACTCTTCAGCGTGGCTCGGCCGAGTTTCGAACGATTTGCTGCTCTTCATGGATTCGATCTGGTGGTCGTCGACCACGGAATTGCTCCCGGCCGGCCCGCCTCCTGGGGCAAGGTCGTGCTGCTGCGGGAACTGTTGGAGAAATACGACCAGGTGGTGTGGGTGGACTCCGATGCGGTCATCGTGGATCCAACAGCCGACATCTTCGACGGCGTCAGTCGGGGCCGGCATCTCCACCTCGTGGTGCACCGTTATCTCGACCTCGAGGTTCCGAATCTCGGGGTGATGGTGATGAAGAGCAGTTGGTGGTCGAAGCGGTTTCTCGAGCGGATCTGGTCGTGTGAGAAGTACGTGGAGCACAAGTGGTGGGAGAACGCAGCAGCGCTGGAGCTGCTGGGGTACGACGTGTCGGCGCCCCGGCGGTCGACGCGTCACCGCACGATGGACGGCCGCTTCGTCGGGGAGCTCGATCTCAGCTGGAACAGCATTCCCATCCAACCCTCGGCACACCCGCGTCTGCGTCATTTCCCGGGCATGACCCAGGTAGAGCGACTGAGCGAGATGCAGCGTGCTGCGTCAGAGATGTCCGGGTCGCCCATGGCGCCAGACCAGAATCGATCGTTCGGTTGCGATGATCAGATCGGGGTGCGCGGTCTGGAGTTGCTCGAGCGGGCAGCGGCGCGCCGGCGATTCCGATTCCGATTGCGCCACGCGCCGCGTCGGGAGCCTTCAGACCAACGGGGTGGGCAGGTTGCCCAGGACCTGGCGGGCCTGTCAGCGGCCCACCACGAAACCAGGCTGATTGCAGAGTCTCAGGCCGCCGTCATCGACCGGATGAGCAGCCGGCTCACTGAGCTGGAGGCGCGCCTCGCCGAGGCAACAGTCGCGTCTGAGATCATGGCGACCTCGACGTGGATCAGGGCGTGTGCCACCGACTCCGACGTGCTGGTATCGGTCATTTTGCCCACGTTCAATCGCCGATCGTTTGTGGAACGGGCCATCGAAAGCGTGCGCAACCAGACGCACCGGCGGCTCGAGATCATCGTGATCGACGATGGTGGTTCCGACGACACGCCGGAGTTCGTGGCGTGCGTGGAGGACGACCGGATTCGATTGGTGCGTCATGCGCACAATCGGGGCGCGTCGGCGGCGCGCAACACCGGCCTCGACCATGCGGCGGGCGACATCGTCGTCCATCTCGATTCGGACAACTTCTTCGACAGGGATTGGGTCCAATCGGTCGTTTGGGCATTCGACACGTATCCGGAGCGACATCATCTCTATGGTGCCCGTGTGTTCGACGATGTTGCCCGTGCTCATTCGCCGGTGGCCCGGGGACTGCCCGGTCTGCAGCTGCTGCGCTGGGATTCCGAGGGTGTGCTGGCGAACAATCTCGTCGACATGAACGTCTTGGCGCATCGCCAAACGTCGTTACGATTTGACGAGGGCACCTACTCTTTCGACGACTGGGACTTTCTGCTGAAACTCGTCGACCGGCACGGTCCGCCGCTGCGGCTGCCGGTGATCGCCGCGCACTACACCACCGATGCGCCGGACAGGATGATGCTCGCTGACCCGGTCCGCCATGTGCAGAACTACGAGCGCATCCGGTCCCGTTGGGCGCGGCCTGAGGCGCGATGACCGATCCTGCGGTGTCGATCGTGGTGCCGGTGTTCGCCACCGAGGAGTATTTCGGAGAATGTCTGTCGTCTCTGCTGCGCCAGACGTTCCGTGATTTCGAGGTCGTGGTGGTCGACGATTGCTCGCCCGGCGATCCGGAAGCGGTGATCGCCAGTGTCGCTGGGAGCGACCCACGGGTGCGCCTGGTGCGCCAAGAAACGAATCAGGGTTTGCTGCACGCTCGGATGGCCGGCGGGTGGTCGGCCCGCGGGCACTATCTGGGATTCGTTGACTCTGACGACACGGTGGAGGATTGGTTCATCGAGAAGTTGTACGGCGCTGCGCGGCAGCACGACGCAGATCTGGTGCAGTGTGCGTTTACGATTTGTGATCCACATGATCGGGTGGTGAACCGTGGCGGCGACGCCCACGAGCTGCTCGGTGCCGAAGTCATGCACGGCATGCTTGCCGGCAAGATGAACAACAGCCTGTGGAACAAGCTGATGCGCACCAGCCTGTGGCGCGTGGCGACCCGGACGCTGAAGGGTCAGCCGGTGTCGTTCTCCGACGATCTCGTGTGCCTGTTGCACGTGGTGACGCACGTCAACCGGTACGCGCACATTCCTGACCCCGGGTATCGCTATCTGCCACGAACTTCCAGTATCACCATGGCGGTCGGCACCGATGCGCTGGTCAGCAATCTGCAGAGTCTCGACCGTTCGTATCGCTCGGTTTCGCAGGTCCTGACTCATCGTGACGAGCCAGCGGCGCTTGTTCGCAGGTTCTTCGAACGGGAGTTCCGTGTGGTCGCCAACGACATCCTTGGCCGCCTCGCACAGAGCGACACCGATGTTTCTTCTGGCCTGCCTCGAACTCCGGTTGCGGTCGGGCTGCTCGGCGCGATGGCTCTCGCCAGCATCGACGAACAGCAGTGATTTCGCAACTGCGGTGGCCGCGCCGTCGGCGTGATACCGGGCCGGCGGTGACGATGGTGGTGCCCGTATTCGGTACCGAGGAGCACCTTGGCGACTGCTTGCAGTCGTTGCTCAGACAGTCATTTCGCAATCTCGAGATCGTGGTTGTCGACGACTGCTCGCCAGGCGACGTTTCTGGGATCGTTGGTCGGGTCGCTGCGGGCGATCACCGCGTTCGGCTTGTACGCCACGAGACGAACCAGGGCCTTGCGAGGGTGCGGCTCACCGGTGGGCGAGAAGCCAGGGGTCGGTACATCGGGTTCGTGGATTCCGATGACGAGGTCGAGCAGTGGTTCGTCCAGCGTCTCCACGCTGCGGCGGCGCGTTGCGACGCCGACTTCGTCCAGTGCGCGTTGCAGCAGTTCGACCCCGATGGGGCGACGTGGGTGTTCAACCGCGGTGGCGCTGCTCACCAACTGCGCGGCGAAGAGATTCTTCGCGGCCTGCTCGCTGGTGCAATGTCGAACAGCCTGTGCACCAAGCTGATCCGAAACACGGTCTGGCACGCGGCGACCGACGCGCTCGACCCCGAATTGCAGACGATCTACTTCGGTGAGGATCTCCTCACGATGTTTCTCGTTGCACTGCACAGTGCGACCTTCGCCCACATTCCCGATGCCGGGTACCGGTGGATCCGGCGGGCGACCAGCGTGACCCTTGCTGCCGAAGCACACACGATCGCAGGTTGCCTCGATGACCTCGACCGGGTGTACCGGGCCGTGCACCCCCTGTTGGCAGATCGTGCAGAGTCCCCCGAACTCGTTGCGGCGTATTTCGAGCGCGAGTACGCCGTGGTGGTCCGCCAAATGCTGTTGCGCGCAGCGGCGTGTGACCCGGGTGAGACGCCCGGCCTGCCTGCCTCCCCGGCGGTACTCGGGCTGCTCGGAGCGCTTGCGCTCGACCGGATCCAGCCAGCAGACAACGGCCAGTAGGCGCCGCACGCCGGGGTCCGCCCCGGGTCATTTCGGGAAGGGAATGTCGCACAGCCCAAGAGGGCGCAGCGCCGGCGCCAAGCGTTCGACTGCACTGCGCTCAATGGCAACGAAGAAGAACGGTCGGCGGAGGTCGGCAATGGGG
>WLMZ01000174.1 GCA_009726095.1 Actinomycetota bacterium | reverse complement strand
GTCGTCACCGAGATCAATCAAGCGGGCCAGAGCAAGATGGTCGGTGATGTGCATGTAATCGGTCGTCAGGACACGCACCTGAGTGCCACGATCGAGGGCGTCAGCGAGATGAGCCTCGATAATCTCCAGGCCAGATCGCATGATGAAGCTGACGACCAAATCGATGCGATCGAATGCTGGGTTGATGAGGCAGCGAAGGAGCTCAACCCTGAGGTAGCCGTCCTTGGTGCCATCGAACAGCTCGAAGTCGTTTACCGATGCCGGCCCAATATCTACGAGGTAGTTCCCGCGACCAGGCATCACATGTCGGACCCCACCCCGAGGGTCAGGCGTGTCACCGTCGAACCGCGGGATCACGTGTAGATGGAGATGATCAACCGTCTGCCCCGCAGCACGACCGGCGTTGAAGCCAACGTTGTACCCATCCGGCGAATGGGCGGCGTCAAGCAAGACCTTGACCTCGTCTACGAGCACCCAAAGGTCGGCCTTCTCGTCAGCTGATGCTTCCCACCATGTGCTGATCAGGCGGCGAGGTACAACCAACGTATGGCCTGGCGACACCGGGAAATGATCCGCGATAGCGAAGGCCGATCTGTTGGATGTAAGCCACTCTGACGATGGCACGAGAAAGAACGGCGAGTCAGGGGTGGGCATCGGGCGTCTCTGCCGCAACAGTAGAGGCTCGGCGCGGTGCTCCAGGGTCTGCCGGTGCGCTACCGACTTCGGGTGGCCTTGGTTTCACGCAGGTGAGCCTTCCACACAAGCCCAGCACCCTCGGACCAGACCCGCCCTTACACGCCCATGGTCACGGCAGCTTCGTCCAACAACGGCAATTGCTCGTGACCCAACAGGGCGAGATAGGTGTTGTGGTAGTGGTGTAGTGCGGGTTCGTTACGGCCGAAGATCACATGCTTCAGCGCTCCCGAATTCGCTGCAGTCTGCTGCGAGGCGGCCATTGCATAGTCCTCGTCACGGATCACGTACGAGAACTTCTGGGCGATGTCAGTTGCAAATGCAGTGATCTCTTCGCCCATCGCGGCGAGCGCTGGCTTCAGGTAGAAACTCACACGGCTCACATGCCGGCTCGGGTCGTTGCGATCGGGGTAGGCGCGCACCAGAAAGCAACCGGCGTCGAATGGCAACAGGATCACGTTCGGGAAGATCCAGTACACGGGCAGACCGGCAACGGTGATGTCCCACTGATCCTCGGGCAACAGGCGCATGGCATCGATGTCGCGCTTGCACAGGATCATCCGGTGCAGATGACCCGCCTCGTCGTAGCACTGCACGTTGCCGTGGAAGGCGTTGAACAGCGTGTCCCTGTGCAGCGTGGAGAAGTGATACGTCTCACCGAAGGTGTCTATCGCCAGCTTCCAGTTGCACGCCGTGTCGAACACCTGGCGTGTCAGCGGAACCAGATCGGCGAAGTTCCATGTGGGGAACTCGTCGTTGAACCATTCGCCCAACAGTTGATCGAGATCAATCGTGGCTTCCGGGTCGGGGTGCACGAACAACAACCCGTGACGTTCCTCGGCAGCAAGTGGACGCAGGCCGAGACAGCTCTTGTCGACATCGCCAAACTGTTCGGACTTCGGCAGACCAACCAGGGCTCCGCCGGTGTCGTAGGTCCACGCATGAAACGGGCAGCTGAACCGTCGCTTCGTGCCGCGCTCGTCGGTTTCCACGATGACACCCCGGTGACGACACGAGTTCACGAATGCCTTGAAGGAACCGTCGTGATCGCGCGTTGCCAAGATGGGGATACCCAGGTCGTTGTTCGTCAGGAACGAGCCCGGTTCAGGAAGATCACCCGACAGCCCGATGCACTGCGGCGTCGCCATGAAGAACTCGTTCCACTCGCGCTCGGACCGCGCTGCGTCGGTGTAAGCGGCTGTCGACAGGCGCCGGAGACCACCGGCATCTTCGTTGGTGCCCGCATCGAGATGGGCGCAGAGTTGTTTGATCAGACGCACTTGCTCATCGTGACGCATACTTAGAGTGAACTCTAAATGTGTCGAATGGTCAAGCCGGTCAACGCGATCAGCCACCCCGACGCAGCGACCCCGTGGCGAAAGGAGCCCGCCAAGGTGCGCAAGACTCTTGCCGTGAGCGGACTGCGTGATCTCAACAAGGCGAAGCGGCGTGATGCCATCCTGGACGCAGCGGTCACCCTGCTGGGCACACGCGACTCCCGCGACATCACCACCGAAGAGATCGCAGCGCTCGCCGGCGTATCGGCGGCCACCGTGTACAACCTGGTCGGCACGCGCAACGAGGTGATGTACCAACTCCTCGGCCGCATCCTGACCGACCTGGCCGAATCGCTGCGTGCGCTCGACCCCAGCGACCCGATCGCCGCAGCACAGCTGGTCATCGACCACACCGTTCGCGCGTTCGTCAGCAACCCCAACGCATATCGACAGGTTGTTGCCGTTGCCCAACGCGCTGCAGCCGCACAGCCCACCCCGATCGAGCCGTCCAGCTTCCAGGTCACGGCCATGCGCCAGGCACAGGCGCTGGGCATCATCCGCAACGACATCGACGCATCGGGATTGGCCCGCCAGATCTTCCTGTCGTACACGGGTGCAGCCATGCTGTGGAGCTCGGGCAGGCTCGACGATGCAGGCTTGTTGACCGCCGCCCGGCACGGGCTCTTCACCGCTCTTGCCGCCGCGGCAACCGACGACCATCGCGACCAGTTCCTGGATCGCATGCGGCCGTTGGGCAAGACCCTCGAGAAGAAGGCGTGGAAGTTCAAGGGCCCACCCAACGCCACCTGACCAGACTCACCGCACGCCGCGATGCGCCGTGTTGGGCCGGCTCGTACTCAGTGGTCCCCGGTGTCGCACTGGGTCTGTTGGAGACTCGGGCTATTGGGTTTCAACCAGTTGGCTGGTCGATCTGTGTGCATCGTAGGCGCTCTCGAACTCGGCTGGGGGGACATCGCCGAGGGCTGAGTGGAGTCGCTCGGTGTTGAACCAGTGGACCCATTGCAGGGTCGCGAGTTCGACGTCGTCGACGGTTCGCCATGGTCCTCGCCGGCGGATCAGTTCGGTCTTGTAGAGCCCGTTGATCGTCTCTGCGAGAGCGTTGTCATAGCTGTCACCAACGGTGCCGATCGAGGGTTGCGCGCCGAGCTCGGCGAGGCGTTCGCCGTAACGAATCGACGTGAACTGGGCCCCGGCATCGGAGTGACACACGAGGCTCTCGAGGACCGCGCCACGGTTGAACCGGGCGTGCTCGAGGGTGTCCAACACCATCTGGGTGCGCATGTTCGTGGCGACGGTCCAGCCAACGATGGTGCGCGAGAAGACGTCGGTGATGAAGCACACGTAGACCATCCCCGACCACGTCGCCACGTACGTCAGATCCGTCACCCACAAGGCGTTGGGCCGATCGGCGGTGAAGTCCCGTTTGACCAGATCCGGTGCTCGCCCGGCGTCTTTGTCGGGCCGGGTCGTGAACACCTGCGCCCCACGGCGAATACCTCGCAAACCGTTGTGGCGCATGAGTCTCGCGACCTGGTCACGTCCGATCGTGTGGCCGGCGCGGTGCATCGCCTTCCACATCTTGCGGGCGCCGTAGACGCTGTAGTTCGCCTGCCACAACGCGACCATGACGACGCTGATCACGTCGTCACGCAACTGCCGCTTGGACGGCGGTCGGGCCTTGGCCGTGTAATACGTCGACGGGGCGACCTGCAACACCTCACAGATCGGCGCGACCCCGAACAACTCCCGGTGCTGGTCGATGTAGTCGACCATCACCGCTGTGGGCGGTCGAGCTCCGCCGCGAAGAAAACCGAAGCCGACTTCAAGATCGCGTTGGCCCGCTTCAGCTCTCGGTTCTCCTGCTCGAGCTCACGGATCCGCGCCGCATCCGCGGTCGTCACCCCGGGCTTCGCGCCGGCGTCGATGTCGCTCTGCTTGACCCACGTCCGCAACGACTCCACGCCGCAGCCAAGCTGCTCCGCGATCCGCTGGATCGTGCCGTGATCTCGGCCGAGCTCCTCGCGCAACTGCATCACCAGACGAACCGCGCGCTCCTTGAACTCAGGCGTGTACCGACGCGTTGTTGGACTCTTGTGACTTGCCATGACTCATTCTCGTT
>WLMZ01000173.1 GCA_009726095.1 Actinomycetota bacterium | reverse complement strand
CGCAACCGAAATCGAGCAGGGTGGACGTTGCCTGCAGCCCTTCAGCGCGCAGGATGTCCAATTCAATCTCGCCCATGATCGCGTATTCGCCCCCGCCGACACCGTCGTCGCCCTCGGCTTGGGCATGGGTCTCGTACAACGCCTCGTAGGTGGCCCGGGAATCGGCGGGCGCACCCCCCGGGACCAACGCTCGGGCCGTGAGACGCCGCACGACAGCGGCGGGGCGGCGGAGCAGAGGGCGGAGGCGCGGAGGAATCTTCAAGAGACCGATCCTACGACGAGTCGACCACACCCAACGCGGCAAGCACGCGCTCGCTCATGGTCTGGAACTCCGCCGATGCGCGCCGCCGGGGCGCATCGAGGGCGACCGGTTCATCGAAGGTGAACCTGCCCGCGTCGAGCACGATCACCCGGTCGGCGAAGATCAGCGCTTCCTCCACGTCGTGGGTCACGAACAAAACGGTTGGGCGGTATTTCGCGCACATGACGGCAAGGAGCGCACGCATCTTGATACGGGTCAGCGCATCGAGCGCTCCGAACGGCTCGTCGAGCAGGAGCAGGTCCGGGCGGCGGATCAGTGCCCGGGCAAGCGACACACGCTGGGCTTCGCCTCCCGACAACGTGGCCGGCCATGCCCGAGCATGCGCCGTCATCTGGACATCGGCCAGCACCTCGCGCACGCGGGCGCCGACGTCGTCGCCGCGGACACCCAGCGACACGTTGTCCGACACCCGCTTCCATGGCATGAGGCGCGGGTCTTGGAAGACCACGGCTCGACGCTCGGGAACGAACACGTCACCCTCGGCCTCCCGGTCAAGGTCGGCGATGATCCGCAGCAAGGTGCTCTTACCGCAGCCACTTTGCCCGAGCAGTGCCACGAGCTGACCGTGGGGCACCACCAAGTCGAGACCGTCAAGCACCGCCCGACCGTCGAAGCGACGACGCACATCGGCCAGTACCAGGGCGTTGGGCCCGCGTTCGTCGGCGGGTCTTGGATCAGAGTCGCGCGTCATTCGCCCTCGAACCCGCGTCGCCACTGCAGCAGCCGTCGTTCGAGAAGCCGCACAAACGCGTATGACAGCAAACCCAGCATGGCGTAGATCACGACGACCAGCACGATGATGTCCAGCCGGAACGAACTGCGCCCATCGGCCAACAACAGGCCAAGACCGCTGTTCGCGTTGATCTGCTCGGCCACCACCAGCGCGAGCCATACGTTCGCAAAGCTGAACCGCAACCCGGTCAGGAAACTGGGGAGCGCTCCTGGTACGACAATGTGGCGGATCAGCGCCAAACGATTGAGTCCCAGGGTTCGGCCGGCCTCGACGAGTCGGTCATCGACATTACGGATGCCACCGTAGGTGTTGATGTAGATGGGCATGGCGGCGCTCAACGCAATGAGCACGATCTTGGGACCCTCGTAGATGCCGAGCCAGATGATCAGCAAGGGCACCAATGAAAACGATGGAATAGCCTTGAACACCTGCATCGTGGAATCGATCAAATCCTCGCCGCGCCGGGTGATGCCGGCGGCGATCGCCACCAGGAGCCCGCACGACACCCCGATGGAAAGCCCGATCAGCACACGCCTGCCTGACGCCCAGATGGCCGATTGCAGTTCGCCGGAACGGACCATCGACACGCCTGTGTCGAGCACCTCGCCAATCCGCGGAAAGCTGGAAGGGGTCACCTGTCGGCTCGACGTCAGCAGCCACCACAATACGAACAGGGCGATGGGCCCCGACAGCCTCCGCAGCGGACGCGGAACGGCGATGATGCGACGGGACCGGGCACCAGTGACAAGACGCCTCAAGCCCTGTTCGGTCCCACCCGGGGGTGCGATCGTCATGGACTCGCGGGTACGTCAGCAGCAAGAGTCTTGTCGAACAGGATCCTCACATCGACCTTGGTGTCGATCACGCCGGCAGCGAAGAACACGTCAGCCTCGTCCTGCACTGCCTTCACGAGGGCGTCGTCGAGCGGCACCTGTTGTTGACGGGCGCCCTCGGCCACGACCGCCGAATCGAGCGGATCGGTCTTGTCGAGCGTCTCGTAGATCGCGCGAACAGCGTCGATGTGCGAGGCGTACCGGACATCGCGCACGGCCAGACGCCGATAGAAGTCGGCGACGGCCGCTCGGGTTGCGGGATCATCCAGTAACCCGCGTCGGGCGGCCAACAGCTGATACATCGGCAACGAATCACCCGAGGAGGCGAGAACCTTTGCACCGCCGGCCCGGATGAGCGTTGCGAGGTTGTAATCGAACGCCACCAGCGCATCGACATCTCCAGCTGCGAACGCTGCCCGGGAATCCGACACCGAGAGCTGCGCCACTTCGACATCGCCTGGGGACAGGCCGGCAGCCTGTTCGCTGAGCAACCAGTAGTAGTTCGAACTCGACCCCTTCGAGAAGGCGACCTTCTTGCCCTTGAGGTCGGCGACGGAGTTGATGCCCGAACCATCGTGGACCACGATCTCGATGCCGTTCTTCGTCAGGTACTGCGCTGCGCCGATGACCGAGAACGGCGCATCGTCAGCGGTCCACGGCACCTTGGCGTTGCCCTGGGCGATGACGGCGTTGGTCAGCTGCAACTGGAGCTGCAGGTCGGTGGCACCGCTGTTCACCGACTGCAGACCCAGATCACCCAAGGTGAACGCCACCCATTCGATCTTGTACGGCGTTCCCTCGAACGCCCCGGACTGCTCGCGCACCGCTTGCGGCCCCTTGCCACTGTTGGTGGAATACCCCACGCGCAGCGTGACCTTGCTGAGGTCTACCTGCGTGCTTTCAGCGGGGGATGCCGCCTGGTCGCTGCCACACGCAGCCAGCAGCACCGCAACTGCTACGGCAAAGACAAGTCGACACTTCGTTGACAGCGACACAACAACCTCATTCACGAGTGATGACGACGATTGCATATAGCACCTCACCATTCTTTCTGGGCGACGACAAGACGGCTATTCTGCGCAGCGTGGCGCCGATGACCCCATCCAGTGCGGCTCCTTCACCGTCGGCGGTGGCCGTCGGCTTGGCGTACTGGGCGACCGCTGCGCCGAATCGAATCGCTGCAGCCGACATCCATCGGTCGGTGTGCTTCGAGGAGATTGAGGCTGTGGCGGCAACCCTGGCAACAACGCTGGCCGCGTCGGCACCACAAGGCTCGACCGATGAGCAGAGCTGGTTGCCCGTGATCACTGATCGCTCGGTCACGGCATCAATGGCATTGCACGGAGCCATCCGGGCCGGACGTTGTTTCGTCCCGATCGAAAGCTCTACCCCCCGTGACCGGGTGGCCGATTTCTTCGCCCGTCTCGGCCACCCACAACAGGCGGTGGTGACCCGGCCCGAATATGCGGCGCTCCTCCCCCACGGCGTCGAGGCGATTGCCGTGCCTCAGCCGTCGTCGGATCGCATCGACCCGGTGGCGATCGACTCCTCGATGCCGGGTTTCGTGGTGTTCACCTCTGGATCCACCGGCCGTCCGAAGGCCGTGCTACGCCGGTGGTCGTCGTGTGAACGCCGTTCGAACGCGCACCTCACCGATGGCGTGCCCGCTGTCGGCGACGAGTGGCGCACCACCGTTCTGCAGCCGTTCAGCTTCTCCCCAGGGCTGCGAAGCTCGTGTGGCTTGGCGCTGGGCCGGTCGATCCATATTGCTGATCCGGCTTCGATGAGCGTTGACGCACTGTTGACCTGGCTTGATGGCCAGCACATCGACGAGCTCAACCTGTCGGCCACGCTCGCTGCAACGTTCCTCGCTGCATCGAACGGCGGGCGCCGCCTGCCAAGCGTTACGCAACTTCGCCTCGGCAGCGAAGCATCGAGTTGGGAGTTGGTCGCCCCGCTGCGCCGTCTGACATCACCCGATGTCATCATCGTCACCGGCTACGGCGCCAGCGAATCGGGGCAGCTCTTCAACTACGTCGTCGGGCCGGACCATCCGGTCGGGCAGGGGCGCATTCCCATCGGCACACCGAACGAGGCATGGCGTGCCCGTCTGGTACCCGTCGATGGCGACGAAACGGTCACACAACTGGTGCTCGGCAGCCCTGAGGCGTTGTCGTATCTCGACGACCCGGAACTGACGGCGCGACGATTCCTCACTGACGCCGACGGCACACGCTGGTGGGT
>WLMZ01000172.1 GCA_009726095.1 Actinomycetota bacterium | reverse complement strand
GGTCTGAAAGAGCAGGAGGCGTTCACCTTCTTGCAGCGCACTGCGATGAGCGAGCGGGGTCGTATGCGCGATGTCGCCGAGCGTGTCATCGCCGGAACCCTGCGGCCGTAGGGCGACCCGTGGCAAAGCTGCTGATTCTGGATGGTAACTCGCTGACCTATCGGGCGTTCTACGCCCTCCCCACCGACATGGCCACTGCCAGCGGGCAGGTGACCAATGCGGTGTTCGGCTTCGTCTCCATGTTCATCAACCTGGTGAAGGAGCACAAACCCGACGGCGTGCTCGTGACCTTCGATCGCCCCGAGCCGACCTTTCGCCATTACGCCAACCCGCAGTACAAGGCGCAACGCGAGGCGGCCCCCGACATCTTGCGCCAGCAGATGGGCCTGGTCCGCGAGGTGCTCGATGCGCTCGACGTGTCATCCATCGACCTCGTTGGGTTCGAAGCCGACGACATCATCGGCACCGTTGCGCTGCAGGCGAAAGAACGCGGTGACGACGTCATCATCGTCACCGGGGACCGTGACAGCTATCAACTGGTCAGCGACCCCCATGTGCGTGTGCTCTACAACAAGCGTGGCGTCAGCGAGTACGCCCTGTACGACGAGGCCGGCATCTTCGAAAAGACGGGCGTCACCCCGGCGCAGTACCCCGAATATGCGGCGCTGCGCGGCGACAGCAGCGACAACCTGCCCGGGGTGCCCGGCGTCGGCGAGAAGACGGCGGCGAAGCTCATCGCCAAGTACGGCGATCTGGACGGCATCTTTGCCCATGCCGACGAACAGACACCGAAGCTGCGCGAGTCGCTGATCCAGAACGAGGCGTTGGCGCGCCTGAACCACGACCTGATGATCGTGCGCTGCGATGCGCCCGTCGAGATCGACTTCGATGCGCTCGGCTTCACCCCGCATACCGACGAGGTGCAACGGCTGTTCGAGTTCCTCGAGTTCCGCAGCCTGCTCGACCGTCTCAACGATGCACTTGCCGCCGTCGGCGTGGTCAGCGGGCCCATCCATTCCGCCGAGGTGCTCGAGGCCGAGATCTCCACCAGCGCATCGCCGGCCGAGACGCTGGCGCTCCTCCAACGGCTGCCGCGGCTCGATATCGCTGCACGTTGGTCGGGCGAGCCGGGCCGGGGCGAACTGCTTGGTCTCGGTATCGTGGCCGATGTCGCGTCCGCCGAGTGTGTCTGGGTCCCCGTCGGGCACCTGGCAGATGCTGAGGTCGCCCGGGTGCTCACCACCCACACCGATGTGCGCGGCCACAACGTGAAGGCCATCATGCGGTGGCTGCTCGGGCACCATCTCGACATGCGCGGGTTGGCGCTCGACACCGCCATTGCTGCGTATCTCATCGATCCGTCCGAGTCGCGCTACGCCATTGCCGACCTGTTGGAGAAATACACGGCGTTCCGCTTTCCGCCGGACGAACCGGGTGCTCGCGGGCAGCTCGATTTCGGTGACGGTGGTGTCGACGAAGCCAAGCGTGCAGCGCGCGAGGCATTGGCTGTGGCACACCTCGGCGAAGCGCTGCACGATGCGCTCGAACTGCAGGGGATGGGCGACCTCTACACATCCATCGAGAACCCCCTGGTGCGCATCCTCGCCAAGATGGAACATGTCGGCATCGCGGTCGATGCGGGCGAACTGCGCCAGCTCAACAACCGGTTGTCCTCCGAGACGCAGCGGTTGTCCGTCCTTCTGCAGGAGGTCGCCGGCCGCCCGTTCAACCTCAACTCGCCCGTGCAGCTGCGCGAGATCCTGTACACCGAGCGCGGCCTCGCCCCCGGCAAGAAGACCAAGACGGGGTTCTCCACCGATGCAGCAACGCTGGAAAAGCTGCGCGATCAGTGGCCCGAGTTCATCGACCCGTTGCTGCAATACCGCGAGGTCGAGAAGCTGCGCAGCACCTACGGCGAGGGCCTGCTCAACGAGGTGGCCCCCGATGGCCGCATCCACGCCACCTTCAACCAGACCGTGGCCCGCACCGGTCGGCTCAGTAGCGACCAACCGAACCTGCACAACATCCCGGTGCGGTCCGAAGAGGGCCGCCAGTTCCGCAAGGCCTTCGTGCCCGGCCCAGGCTGCGTGCTGCTGGTGGCCGACTACAACCAGATCGAACTGCGCTGCATCGCCCACCTCGCCGCCGACCCCGGCCTCGTCACTGCGTTCGCCAGCGGCCAGGACATCCACAACGCCACGGCTGCCCGCGTGTTCAACGTGGACCCCTCTGACGTCACGCTGGACCAGCGCTCGAAGGCCAAGATGGTGTCGTACGGCCTGGCCTACGGCATGGAGGCCTACGGCCTCGGACAACGTCTCGGTATTCCCACCGACGAGGCGTCGGTCATCCTCGACGCCTATTTCGTGGCCTTCCCGAAGGTACGCGCGTACATGGATGCCACGGTCAAGGAGGCACGCGAGCGTGGCTTCACCGAGACCCTGTTCGGCCGTCGCCGACCCATCCCTGAATTGAGCAACTCCAATTTCCGTATTCGTCAGGCCGGTGAGCGCCAAGCAATGAACGCGGGCATCCAGGGCCTTGCGGCCGACATCTTCAAAGTGGCGCTGGTGCGCATCGACCGAGCGCTCGAGCAGGGCAACTACGTGAGCCGACTGATTCTGCAGGTGCACGACGAGGTGCTGGTCGAAGTGCCCGAGGCCGAGCGCCAGGTTGTCGGTCCGATGGTCATCGACATCATGCGTGCCGCCGCACAGCTCGACGTGCCGCTCGAGGTGAACGTCAGCTGGGGCAGCACCTGGGCCGCTGCCAAGGGCTAGGCATGGCCTCGACAGAGCCCCAGCACTGGTTCGAGCCCATCGCCGAGCACATGGGCAGCGCATACCTGCGCTATTCGTTCACCAAGGGCACGGTGCAGGAGATCGACCATCTCGTGGCCGTCCTGGGGATGCAGCCGGGGATGCGCGTGCTCGATGTCGGCTGTGGCCCCGGGCGTCATTCGCTCGAACTTGCCAGACGCGCCATGACCGTGCACGGCATCGACATCAGCCATGCCTTCGTCGACATCGCCGCTGCCGGCGCTCCGCCGAATGCCACCTTCGAGCGCCTCGATGCCAGGTCGCTGCAGTTCGACGCCGAGTTCGACGTCGTGATCTGTTTGTGCCAGGGGGCCTTCGGCTTGATGACGGCGAACGGCGACGACATGTCCGTGCTGAGCGGGATGGCCCGTGCGCTCAGGCCCGGCGGGCGGATGGCGCTCAGTGCGTTCAATGCCTATTTCGCCGTGAAGTACCACGAAGCCGCCAGCTTCGATGCCCAGACCGGGGTGAGCCACGAACGGACCGAGGTGCGCAACCCGGCAGGGGTGCCGGTGGGAGTGGACCTGTGGACTGGTTGTTATACGCCCCGCGAGCTGCGCCTGCTGCTGGCTGCTGCAGGTCTCACGGTGGACGCGATCAGCAGTGTCGAACCCGGTGCGTATGCGGTGCAGCCGCCCACCACGGAATCGCCCGAGTTCCTGGTGCTGGCCACGTGCCCCTGGTGACGAATCCCCAGCGTGCTGATAACATCGCCCACGTGTCACGACCGCCGAACGGTCGCTGACCCATTCCCCTATCCACCTCTGAAAGCGAATACCTCCTTGTCCGATACCTCGACCGCCACTTCATCGCCATTCGGCACGTTTGATGAAGAGGGCAATTACACCCCCCGCCAGGTCGTCTCCGACGACTTGGGCATGTCCTTCGCCGACGCAATCGCCGGCACGCTCGTAGAAGTCGAAGATGGCCAGTTGGTCCACGGCACCGTCGTGAAGATCGACCGTGACGAAGTCCTGCTCGACATTGGCTACAAGAGCGAAGGCGTCATCCTCGCCCGCGAACTCAGCATCCGTAACGATGTCAACCCCCACGACATCGTCAAGCTCGGCGAAAAGGTCGAGGCGTTGGTGCTGCAGAAGGAAGACAAAGAGGGGCGCCTGCTGCTCTCCAAGAAGCGTGCTCAGTACGAGCGTGCCTGGGGCAACATCGAGAAGCTCAAGGAAGCCGATGGCATGGTCGAAGGCCTCGTCATCGAAGTCGTCAAGGGTGGCCTCATCGTCGACATCGGCCTGCGCGGCTTCCTGCCCGCATCGCTGGTCGAACTGCGCCGCGTCCGTGACCTGCAGCCCTATGTCGGCAAGATGGTGCAGGCCAAGATCATCGAGCTCGACAAGAACCGC
>WLMZ01000171.1 GCA_009726095.1 Actinomycetota bacterium | reverse complement strand
GGCAATCACGCCGAGATCTTCGATGTGGAGTTCAGTGAGCATCAGCGATCAGACAATCCAAATTTCGCCTTGAGGATCTGATGAAACCGGCGCGGCCCGAACCGCACGAAACGGGCGGTCTCCGCCGCCGGCGTGCACACCAGCGTATCGCCCTCCTGTAGCCGGGCAACGCGCTGACCGTCGACCGACACCTCAACGGAGCGGTAACCGCTCACCTCGATACTGATTGGTTCGTCGGGATCGAGCACCAGAGTTCGGTCAAAGAGCATGTGCGGGGAAACCGGCGTGAGCAACATGGCGCGATGCTGAGGCGAGACCACCGGCCCGCGCACGGACAGTGAATACGCCGTCGAACCAGTGGGGGTGGCCACGATGAGTCCATCGGCAGCGTAGGAGGTGAACGGCGAACCATCGATGCTCACGTTCAGCCGCACCGTGTGACCGGCTTCGCCCTTTTCGAGCACCACCTCGTTGAGCGCCCGCCAGCGTTCGGCCAGCGCACGATCGCCAACGCGGTGCACCGCAATCTGCAGCATCATCCGCTCCTCGATACGCCAACTGACTGCGGCCCCATCGGTGGCGAACCAGCGCTCGAGCGCCGGCAGCAGGCCGGGGGGCTCCACTTCGGTCAGGTAGCCAAGCAGTCCCACATTGACGCCAATGATGGGAACTGCGGCACCGTCGAGCATCTTCACCGTGCGCAGCATGGTGCCGTCACCACCAAGGCTGATGGCCAGCGCAGCCTCGCCCGGGTTGCGATCACTGGCCAGGTCGTCAAGGCCGATGGCGGTTGCATCATCCGGGGACATCCAGGCATCGTGGCCGTGGGCCCGAAGCCACGACACGGTCGCCAGCACAAGCGCTGCCGCCTCACTGCGCTGATGGTGGGCAACGATGTAGACAGAGGTCACGGCTGCGATCTTTCCCCAGCAACGGTCGCGTACACAAGGAATTCTCGGTTTCCGTCGGCGCCGGTCAGCGGCGAGTCGATCCATGCGTGCACCACGCAGCCGTTGTCGGCCAACGACTGGGCAATCTCGTGCTGCACCCGCTCGTGGATGACCGGGTCGATGATGACCCCCTTCACCTTGGACACCTCCTGGCGGCCAGCCTCGAACTGCGGTTTGACCAGCAGCACCAGTGCCGCCCCCGGCTCACAGGCGCGCACCAGTGCTGGGATGACCCGGGTCAATGAGATGAACGACAGATCGGCCACCGCAAGGTCGACGCGTCCGCCGATGGCCTCGGGTTGCAGATCGCGGATGTTGAACCGTTCGAGCACGTGGACGCGCGGATCGTGGCGAATCTTCGGATGCAATTGGCCGTGGCCCACATCGAGCGCCACCACTGCTGCTGCACCTCGTTGCAACAGACAGTCGGTGAAACCACCCGTCGATGCGCCGCCGTCGAGCACCCTGAGCCCCGCTACCGGGACGCCGAATGCCTCGAGGGCGGCGTCGAGCTTCTCGCCACCACGCGACACGAACCTCGGCGGCGGGCCCTCGATGACGATGGCGTCGCCCGGATCGACCTGACGTGATGCCTTATCGGCGCGAGCGCCATTGACGAGCACACGTTTGAAATCGATGGCCTCGGCTGCCTGGGTGCGGCTTGCTACCAGACCACGTCGGAGCAGTTCCGCATCGAGGCGACGGCGCCGGCTCAAGAATCAGCTCTTGGCTGCAGCCTTCTTCACCGGCGCAGCCTTCTTCACCGGCGCAGCCTTCTTCACCGGTGCAGCCTTCTTCACGGGTGCAGCCTTCTTCACGGGTGCAGCCTTCTTCACCGGCGCAGCCTTCTTCACCGGCGCAGCCTTCTTCACCGGTGCAGCCTTCTTCACCGGTGCAGCCCTCTTCTCGGGTGCAGCCTTCTTCACGGGTGCAGCCTTCTTCGCCGGTGCAGACATGCCGAGACGTCGGCCAATCTCCTCGAGCCGGGCCTCGATGCCGTCGAGACGAATGCCGAAGCGGTCCATCTGCTTGGCAGCCTCTTTCTGTACCAGCGAGATGACATGCTCGCTCGACTCGCGTCCACGGTCGACCAGCGTTTGCACGGTCTTCTCAGCGTCCTTGCGGCGGAGTTCACCGGCCTTCACGAGTTCCTTGACCAACTTCTCAGCTTTGGCAGGAGAGCCCTCCGTGAAGCTCACACCAGACTCGATGAGTTTGCGTACCACGTTTTTGTCCATGGCCGAAGCGTAGTCGTCCCAGCCGGACGTTTGGGTCAGGCCAGCAGTTGGTCAGCAATCGCGGCCAGGTTGGCGCCGACGAACGCTGGTCTGGGCGATACACGGGTTCCCGCTGCGGTCACGCCCGACCACACCTGCGCGTACCTGCAGCCGAGGGTTCGAGCGAAGAGACCATCGGTCTCGGGCCGGTCGCCCACCATGATTGCGTGGCTGAGGTCGTTGCATCCCGTTTCTGCGCGCACCAGCTCCGCCATCGGCGCATACGGCTTACCGGCGACCTCGGCCTTCACCCCGGCCGCAGCCACGATGCCGGCAAGAATCGCGCCCCCGCCGGGAATCGGGCCGTGCGGCGTCGGGTACGTCGCATCGTCGTTGGTGCCGATCAACCGGGCACCCGCATGCACGGCCTTTGCCGCCTGCAGCATCTCCTCGTAGTCAAAGCTCCGATGGAAGCCCACCATCACGGCGTCGTAGGGTGCACGGCGCGCCACCACCGCACCGCGTCTGCCCAGAGCCTCCACGATGCCGGCCCCTCCACAAACCAGTACGCGGTCCCCCGGCTGCACCAGCAGTGCCGCTGCCATTGCCGAGGTGAGCACGTCGCCGACCGCCGGTATTCCGATGCTGGCCAGCGCCGTCTCCTGTTGGGCCACTCTCGACGCCGAGTTGTTCGTCACGAACACCACACGATGTCCCCCGGCGCGCACACGGGCGATGGCGTCGACTGACCCATCGATGGGCTGGTGCGCGAGCCACACCACGCCGTCGAGATCACACAGAACTGGGAACGGAGTGGCGTGCATGGCTAGGAAGTCTCGCAGCTGAGGTGGCAACCTGTACGGGTGCCACGTTTCGAACCGTTCCCCGCCCTGCGCTACTCACCCGAGGAGTCGCTCGATCTCGTCGCTGCGCCGCCGTACGACGTGATCTCCGAGCGCGACGTCAAGGACCTGCTCGCGCTCGACCGACACAACATCGTCGCCATCGATGTACCGAGCGAAGCCGACGGCGAGGGCCGTTACGACAACGCCGCCCGGCGGTTACAGGATTGGATTCGCGATGGCGTCCTCGTCGCCGACGACGTTCCCACCTTCACGCTCTACCGGATGCGTTTCACCGACGAGTCTGGCGCAGAACGTGAGACCGTGGGCGTACTCGGCGGGCTCGAGGTGGTCGACGAGGGCGCTGGCGGGGTACTCCCCCACGAACAGACGACCCCGAAGGCCAAGACCGACCGGCTCGACCTCACCCGCTCCACTCGCGCCAATCTCTCGCCGGTGTGGGGTCTCTCCCTAGCGGCGGGTCTCACTGATCTGCTCACCGAACCGGGCGAGCCTGTTGGCCAATGCATCGACGAGCACGGGGTGAGCCACATCGTCGAACGTGTGGCCTCTCCAGATCGCATCGCCGCCATCTCCGCAGCCATCGGCGCTCAACCCGTGGTCATCGCCGACGGCCATCACCGCTACGCAATCAGCCGTACCTACCGCAACGAACAGCGCATCGCCACGGGGCGCACCGATCTCGCCTCCGAGCTCACCCTCACCTACGTGGGCGAACTGGTGGAAGAACAGCTCAGCGTCGCCGCCATCCACCGGCTGATCAGCGGCGTGCCCGACTGGGCGCTACTCGAGAGCTTCGCTCCGTTGTTCGAGATGTCACCCGCAGGCATCGTCGGCGCCGGCCACGCCCGCGAGGTCGTCGAGCGCGGGGCGCTGTGCCTGGTACACAGCGACGGACACGGCACCTTCATGCAGCCCCGTCCAGCATGCTTCGAGGGGGTCCGCGACCTCGACAGCGCCCGTCTCGAGCATGCACTGGCCAGAGTGCCCGGATTCGAGCTCAGCTATCAGCACGGAGTGACCAACATCGTTGCAGCTGTCACCAGCGGGCAGTCCTCGGCCGGGGTGCTCCTGCGCCCGGTGAGCGTGGCCGAGATCCGCCGCACCGCCGACGAGGGCCTGCTGATGCCGCCGAAGAGCACCTTCTTCAGCCCGAAACTCCGCACCGGACTGGTCATTCGCCCGCCCGACGTGTGGGCTGGCGATTGACCACCGGTGCAGTAGTTG
>WLMZ01000170.1 GCA_009726095.1 Actinomycetota bacterium | reverse complement strand
GACGAACTCCAGCAGATCAACCGCACCCAGGACAGCGTCAACGGGATCAACGTGCTCACGCCGTTCCAGATCGACAACGGCCCCATCATCATGGTGAACCGCGGCTTCGTACCCTCTGGCATCACGGTTCCCGCAGCGCCCTCGGGCCCACTACGGGTCGGCGGCACCGCACGCACCACCCAGATCCGCAAGACCGGCGAGCTGAGCGACGACCCCAGCGCCGCCAACACCGAGGTACGACGCGTCGACCTCACCTTCATCGCCCAACGCCTGCACCTCGATCTGGCACCGGTGTACCTCGACCTCATTGCGTCCGAGCCTGCAGCTGCATCGCCACCCGTACCGGTGCCGCCACCGAACCTGGGCGACGGACCGCCGCATGTGTCGTACACCGTGCAATGGTTGTTCTTCTCGCTGTGCGCCATCGCCGGCTGGGTGTTTGCCGTGCGGCGCTCGGCCAAGACGGGCCGTCAACATGGGCAGCAAGCCGCAGCGATGGTGATCGGGGCGACCCCGAGTACACCTAGTGGTGAGCCTCCAGTGCAGCCATCCGCCTGAACTGTTCGATCACGTTCGGGCTCTCGTGCGCGGGATCGAGCGAGCGGTAGACCGTGTCGACGTTCACGCTGATGCGGCCGGACTCGCCCCAGTTGCCGAATCCGTTCAGCGCGATGTCACGGGCCGCATCCCAGGCATCCATGCCCGCTTCGAAGCGGGCGGTCGCCTCGTGCTGCACGAACGACAGGTAGTCACGCACCTGGATGATGCCGGCCTTGTCTGTGAGCGGACCGTGACCCGGAACGACCGTCTCGATGTCCATGCCCAGCATCAGGTCGCAGGCGCTGATCCAATTGGTCAACGGCCCGGCCCACACGATGGGCGTCCCACCGATGAACAAGATGTCACCGGTGTAGACGGTGCGGGCGTCGGGAACGTAGGCAATCACGTCGCCGGCTGTGTGCGCCGGACCGACCTCGATCAGTTCAACCAGGCGTCCACCCACATCGAGGTCGAGCCGGTCCTGAAACGTGCGCGTCGGTAGCGTGTGCTCGATTCCATCGAACTCGAACGAACCGAAGAAACTGCGGAAGAGATCACCGAGTTCGCCCGGCGCGTTGGTGAGCGCAGCGAGCATCGACGGAGGCACCTCGGACATCTCGTGGGCGGCGCTCTCGCTGGCGATGATCTCGGCGCCGATCACGAGTTGGTTGCCGTAGCAGTGATCTCCGTTGGCATGGGTGTTGACCAGCGTGGCGATTGGTGCGCCGGCAACAGCGGGCACCATTGAAGCAAGCATCTCTGCGGTGAGGCGCAAATCGAACAGGGTGTCCACGAGCAACGAAACACCGTCACCGACGATCAGGCCGGCGTTGCTCCACCCCCAGCCACCGTCGGGCTGCAGGTACGCAAAACAACCGTCGCCGAGTTCGTGCAAACCCTTGGTGAATCCCATCCCATACGTGTATCACGTCGCGTATCGACCGCGCCGCGGCGGAGCTCAGGTCACGACCTCGTCAGGTATAGGGTTCGCGCATGCAGACCCGCCGGCTCGGCCGCACCGAACACCACAGCAGCATCGCAATCTTGGGTGGCGCAATGTTCTCGAAGGCAACACCCGAGCAGGCAGAGGCAGCCCTGCACATGGCCGTGGCGCGCGGCGTGAACCACATCGACATCGCTCCAACGTACGGCAGTGCCGAAGATTCTGCCGGTTCCACCATTGGGGCGTTGCGCGACCGATTGTTCATCGGGGAAAAGACCAGCCGCAGCGACCCAGACGGTGTCCGAGCGCATCTCGAGTCATCGCTCACCAAGCTCAGGTGCACGTCGTTCGATCTGTATCAGGCCCACGGCGTGACCGGGCTCGACGTGCTCGACACGCGCGCTGTCGCCATCGAGACCATGCTGTCCATGCGCGACGAAGGACTGTGTCGTTTCGTCGGCATCACCGGCCACGACCTCGGCGCGCCAGCGGCGCATCTCGAGGCGTTGCGCCGCTGGAACCTCGACACCGTGATGTTCCCGCTGTACCCACGGGTCTACGCAGACCCTGTGTACCGCGACGATGTCCTTGCACTGCTGGCCGAATGCGCCGCTCGCGATGTCGGCGTGATGGTGATCAAGGCCGCCGCCAAGCAGCCGTGGGGCGACCGCACCCCCACGCACGGCACCTGGTACGAGCCGCAGACCACTCCGGACGGATTGGCGACCGGCGTCCAGTTCGCCCTGTCGCATCCGGGGGTCCACGCGTTCTGCACACCCGGCGACCTGGGGCTGCTGCCACTGGTGCTCGACACCGCCGAGCGGTTCGAGCTGCTCTCCACGGACGAACGAGCCGCCGCCGTGCGTGCTGCAGGGGTCGATCCGCTCATCTTCCCGCTCGCCGAGCACGCCCGGAGCTAGCGTTCCACGTACATCCGCCCGCTGAAATATGCGACTGGGCGTCGTCGTAGACTCCGGACATGCGCCAGCTCAGCGGTATCGATGTCAGCTTTCTGAACATGGAGACACCCTCGACGTTCGGACATGTTTCCTCGTTGAACCTGTACGACCCCGCTGGCGCTCCGGGTGGGGCAGGGCTGGAAGCCACCAAACAGATCATTCTCGAACGCATCGATCAACTCGCCCCGTTTCGCCGGCGGCTGATCGAGGTCCCCTTGGGCCTCGACCTGCCCTACTGGATCGAAGACCCCGACTTCGACATCGACTTCCATGTGCGCCACCATGCGGTGCCGCCGCCCGGCAACCCCGAGCAACTGGCCGAGGTGGTGAGCCGCATCGTTGCCCGTCCGCTCGACCGCGGCCGTCCGCTGTGGGAGCTGTACGTGATCGAGGGCGTCGACAACGGCAAATTGATCGCGCAACTCACCAAGGTGCACCACGCCGCCATCGACGGCGCAGCCGGTGCTTCGATGCTGGCCGCCATCCTGGATGCCAGCCCCGATTACCGGCCCTCGGGATTCGTGGCGCCCTGGGTGCCCGACGAGATCCCGTCCGACGAAGAGTTGCTGCGCATCACCGCACGGGAGTACGTGCTCCGGCCGGAGAAGATGATTCGTCTGTCGGTTCGCAGCATCCGCGAATTGGCAGCTTCCACTCAGAGCGGCGGGCTGCGGGCCCTTGCCGACCTCATTGCGCAGCCGATGCCCGGCTGGTTCGGGCGCGTGATGCGCGACCGGCTCCGCGGACAACACCGCGAGGCCGACCATCCGCCGGCGCTGCCACCCACGCAGGCGCCGCGAACTCCGTGGAACCGCCCCATCACGCCCCATCGCCGCTTCGCGAACACCAGCGTTTCGCTCGATGACGCCAAGCGCGTTCGTCGGCAATTTGGTTGCACATTCAATGATGTGGTCATGGCCCTGTGTTCAGGGGCCCTGCGTCGGTATCTGCTGCTGCACGATTGCCTCCCCGATGACCCGCTCATCGCCATGGTGCCCATCAGCGTGCGCAGCGGCGACGAGGGCGACGCGTACCAGAATCGCGTCTCGTTCCTCTTGGCCGATCTGGCCACCAACGATCCCGACCCCGTGCGGCGCTTGCGACGCGTGCAGGAATCGATGACGGCAGCCAAGGGCAATTTTGCCGCAATCCCCGCCGAGACGCTGCAGGACTTCACCCAATTCGCACCACCTGCCATCGCTGCTCGCGCCATGCGCATGTACAGCCGCCTGCGCATCGCCGATCGGATGAACCCCCCATTCAACATCATCATCAGCAACGTCCCCGGCCCGAATCATCCCCTGTACATGGCGGGCGCCGAGCTGAAGCACTTCTATCCGGTGTCCGCCCTTGCCGATGGGCAGGGTCTCAACATGACGGTGCAGAGCTACAACGGCAACCTCGACTTCGGCTTCATTGCCTGCCGCGATCTGGTGCCCGATCTCTGGGTGATGACCGACTTGCTGCACGAGACCATGGCCGAACTTCTGGCCTCGTGCGACACCATGGACCAGCCCGCACCTGCGGCGAAACCCGCAACCCAGAAAGCGGCCGCCAACAAGGCAATGGCCAAGCAAGCGGTGGCCAAGCAAGCGGTGGCCAAGAAGACCGCCCCCGCCGCATCCATCCGCCGATGACCACGCCCATCAGCGGGCACTGCGATCCCCGCTTCCAATCGGTACACGACCAGTTCGCCCGCAACTTCGCCGAACGGGGCGAGGTCGGCGCCGCCGTCTGCGTGATGGTTGACGGTGTCATCGTGGTCGACCTCGTCGGTGGTTGGGCCGACGGGTCCGGCCCAGACGGCGGTCGGCGCTGGCTGCCAGACACGATGGTGAACTTCTACTCCGTGGGTAAGGCGT
>WLMZ01000017.1 GCA_009726095.1 Actinomycetota bacterium | reverse complement strand
CGCTGCGCTCTCGGCCAATGACACCCCCAGCATCGGCCGCCTCGTGCAACTCGGCCATGCCATGCAGGGCGTCGACCCGGCCCGCCGGATCGGCACGCCCCAAGCGGAAGAATCACTGGATCCAGCACCATCATGACCCCCACAGGTCAGGGGTGCCGATAGCGCCCGCCGTCGAGCACCAACAGGCCGTCCGCAACCAACGAATCGGCAACCCGTCCGGCCCGATCGAGTTGACCGGGCCAGCCCATGACCGCGGCAACGACGTCCCGATCCACCGACCCCACGGTCGCAGCCTTCATCAGGCGACCGCGGCCCTGGCGATCGCTTCCCTCGAACCGGCTCTGTCGGCCGCTCACCCCGGCGGAGCCGATGGCCGGGTCGGCGCCCTCGCCTCGCCATGCACACGCCGATGCGAGGGGGCACCCGCCACAGCGCGGGTTCGATGGCCGGCAGAGCTGGGCACCGAGATCCATCAGGCACTGGTTCCACGCCCAGGAGTCGCCGGCGGGCAGTACAGCATCCGCGGCAGCTTGCACCTGCCGGGCCGTCAGCGAAGCGCCGGCAACGCGGGCGAAGACCCGCGCGATGTTGGTGTCGACGACCGCCGCATCGTGCTCGAACGCAAAGGCAAGCACGGCGCGCGCGGTGTACGCGCCAACGCCGGGAAGGGCGAGCAACCCATCGAGGCTCTGTGGGAACTCACCCGACGCGGCAATGTGCTGCGCGGCCAGGTGCAGGTTGCGCGCCCGACGCGGGTATCCGAGTCCCTGCCACAGACCCAACACATCGCCGAGCGAGGCGGCGGCGCAATCCGCAGGAGTCGGGAATGCCGACAGGAACGCCAACCACTTCGGGATCACC
This sequence comes from Actinomycetota bacterium, assembly GCA_009726095.1. Classification (GTDB taxonomy): domain Bacteria; phylum Actinomycetota; class Acidimicrobiia; order Acidimicrobiales; family Ilumatobacteraceae; genus WLMZ01. The sequence goes on along the minus strand of WLMZ01000017.1, from coordinate 40,693 downwards.
CGGTGCGCCTGGGTCTGCTGCAGCATCACCTCGCTCACGAGTACGGCCCAGGGGTCGCGGGTGTGCCGCCACGGCAGATCGCGTAGCTGCGGAACCCCCCAGCTCAGGACGGCGTCTTGGTGCACCAGGTGACGTATGTGGTGTGCGGGAACAGCACCGGCTCGGGTTGTTCGGCCAGCAACTGTTCGATGGGATCGAGGATGGGACCGCGTTGGTCGGCCGGCAGCACGCTGACATAGCTGCGCGAGAGCACGTTGGCCAACAGCCGCGCCCGGGTCGTGGTCTCGGTCCACGTACAGGTGGTGTCGGTGAAGCCGGTGAAATGGACGCTGATCGCCGCCTGGTCAGCGGCGTCGAGTAGCGGTTCGTCGAGATGGGCTCGGTGCTTGCGTTCGCTGTATTGCGCCACCCAGGGCACGCTGGCGTCGTCGTCGTTCCAGATCAGCCCCAGCCCGCCCCCCGGCCGCAGCACGCGTGCGATCTCGGCCAAAGCCGGTTCGCCATCGAACCAGTGGAACGCCTGGGCAACGAAAACGCTGTCGACCGACGCATCAGCAAGCGGGATGGCTTCGGCCGTGCCATCGTGGATGGGGACTTGCGCCAGCACAACAGCGAACTCGGCGCGCATCTTCGGCAGCGGTTCAACCGCCACGACATCGCACCCGCGATCGACCAGGGCTCGGGTGAGCTTGCCCGTGCCGGCAGCGAGATCGAGGACCACGCCACCGCGGGGGAATGCCCCGCGATCGTGCCACCACTGCAACGCTTCGGCCGGGTATTCGGGCCGACCGAATTCGTATGCGGCCGCGGTGTCGTCGAACGACGTGGCGCGGGCCCGGACTGTGTTCGGGTCTACTTCGTCCACACGTCTTGACCGTCGTAGGGACGCTTGCGTGAGGGTGCGAACTCGCGCTTCCAGACCATCACGCGACGCCGGAAGTAGCACACTTCCTTGCCGTCCTGATTGAAGCCCTTGGTCTCGACCAGCACAGTGCCGCGGTCGTTCTTCGACGACGACTCCTTCACTTCGAGCACTCGCGTCTCGGCGTGGATGGTGTCGCCATGAAACGTGGGGAACTTGTGCTGCAGGGTCTCCACCTCCAGATTCGCGATGGCCGCGCCGCTGACATCGGGCACGCTCATGCCGAGGCACAGCGAGTACACCAGGTTGCCGACCACCACGTTGCGGCCCTGCACGCTCTCGCTGGCAAACCAATCGTTGGTGTGCAACGGGTGATGGTTCATCGTGATCATGCAAAAGAGATGATCGTCGTACTCGGTGATGGTCTTTCCGGGCCAGTGCTTGTAGATGTCGCCGGGGGCGAAGTCCTCGAGGCAGCGACCAAAGGGGCGTTCGTACGTGCTCATGCCCTGAACGCTAGTGGAGCGGGTGGTGACCCGCATCGTCGTCGAGGTCCTCTGGATCGAACAACTGCGCCTGACGCTCGAGTTCCCGGGTCACGTCGCCCTTGGGCCGGCGCGGAGCGAACCGTTCGTCGAAGTCCAGCGGGCTCTCGCTGGCAGTGACCATTTCGGAGGCCACCTCGCGCAACGGTTTCAGCGCCGTTCTTCGTCCCATCGACCACGGGCCGATGCGCAGGCTGAGATACAGCAGCCCACCGAGCAGGATGGGGAAGAAGAACTGACTGAGCCGGTACGACGCGACACCCAGCGTGGCGGTAGCGCGTGGGATGCCGAAGCCGACAAGGGCAGAGATGAGCAGCGCCTCGATCACGCCCAGGCCGCCGGGGGTGATGGGGATGACTGCAGCAATGTTGGCGATGCCGAAGGCGATGATCAGTCCATCGATACTGACCGACTGCCCGTACGCCCGGAGGAACACCCACAGCGATGCAGCATCGAGCAACCAGTTGGCCGCTGCCCAACCGGCAACTCGGGCGAGGAGCGCCCGATCTGCGGCGAGCTCCTCGAGCCGATGGCCGATGTGGCGCACCGCTTCGCCGATGCGGTTCTCGTTGAGGCGAACCCGCCGCGCAATCCAGCGCAAAATCCGTTCGGCCCGGGCCTGGCCCTCGATCAGCCCGAACACCAACGCCACTGCAAGGCCCATGATGAGCACTCCGGCGATGGCCGCCGAGGCGTATCCGGGGTTGACGCCGCGCAGGGGGATGGACACGATGAGCGCCAACCAGAACAACAGGTTCAGCACCACTGCCGAACCGAGGCCGGCGGTACCCAGGGCAAACCCTGCGTCGGGCCCGGGGATACCAGACAGCGTCATCAACCGGTAGCCGAGCGCCGATCCGGCCGCCGTGCCGCCGGGCACCACGCTGCTGAGCGCGCGCGTGCTCATCTGGATGCGGTACATGCGCAAGGTCGACACGAGCGAACCAGATTCACCGAGCGCCGCCCGGGTGAGCATCGAATACGACAACAGGGCAGCCAGCTCGAGGCCGAGGCCGAGCACGAGCAGGAACGGGTTCACCTTACGGAGCTCGGTGGCAGCATTGCGGAAGCCAGGGATGAGCGGCAGCACGAAGAAATAGATGACCGCTGCAAATGCAACGAGCTTCACCGCCGAGCGCACCTGCTTGCGCGTCGAGTGTCTGGCCGGGGTGCCTTCGGGGGGCGATCCAACGCCGGACGACTGCCCGTTGTTGTCTCCGCGATGTGTGGCCACCCCTATGTGCTAGCCGATCCGACACCCCTGCCGGTGACACCAGCGCCAAAGCGTGCCCAGGCCAGCATTAACCGATGGTGGGGAACGCGTTGATCAAGCCGCTCAGCTTGACAACCAACGCGGGTCGAGCCGCGGCGGGCACCTTGCCGAGATGTACGACCACGAGATCGCGTTCGGGCACGACAACGGTGTACTGGCCTTCGTACCCATGGGCGGCCAGACTGCCCGGCTGATCACGCCAGATCCAGCAGTGCGCGCCGTAGCCGAAGTTCGTGTGGTCGGGATCGATTGCCACCTCGGTGCGCGAAGAGTCGACCCAGCCAGACGGCAGCAGACGACGCTGGTCCCAGACCCCGTCGCGCAGGTACAGGTAGCCGAACCGGGCGAAGTCGCGTGCCGTCGCGAACAGGTACGACGACCCGACGAAAGTGCCAGCATCGTCGAACTTCGGCTGCGCGCTGCGCATCCCCAGTGGGGCAAACAGACGCTGCTCGAGGAAGGCCCGCATGCCCGCTTCACCGCCACCGATGATGTCCCCGGCGATGCGCGCCAAGATGTTGGTCGTTCCCGACGCGTAGTTCCACAGCTCGCCTGGAGCGTGGAGCAGTTGTTGGCTCGCGGCGTAGTGCGCGTGGTCGTGGATTCCCGCACCGAACAGCATGTCGAGGCAGTGCGATGTCGTGTCGTCGACGTAGTCCTCGATGAACTCGAGACCGGATTTCATCGCGAGGAGGTGCCGTACCGTGATGCCCGCCTTCGGCGTGTCGGCGAACTCGGGCACCGCTGCAGGCTGGTCGATGTCGATGAGGCCGTCGCCCACCAGCATGCCGAACACGGCCTGGGTGACGGTCTTGGCCATACTCCACGAAACCAGCGTGGTGTCTGCATCGGTGTCCGGACCGTATTGCTCGGCCACGATCCGACCGCGGTGCACCGCCAGGGTGGCCAACGAGACGCCGTCACCGTCACCCTTCTCGCGGATGCCGCGCAGCGCATCGTCGACTTCGGCACGGTCCACGTCGGCGGCAGGTTCGCCGACGCGCCACTCAGCGCTCGGCCATGGCTCGTTGGTGGGTTGTTCCGGAAAGGCGATCACGAATCCGCCCCGCGGCCGTCCCACTTACTGACCGTCGGCGGCGCAGGGGCAGTTGCAAATGCAAGAGCCTGTTCCACCGTGGTGGCGCGTTGCGCCAACGCTGCGTGCTCGGCGCGCACGAAACCGGCCGACACGGCATGCTGGAACATCTCGAGCATGGGCGCGTAGAAGCCATCTACATCGAGCATCACCACGGGCTTGCTGATGAAGCCCAGCTGGTTCCAGGTGAGCACTTCGAGCAGTTCCTCGAAGGTGCCGAAACCACCGGGCAGCGCAATGAACGCGTCGGCGAGCTCGGCCATGCGCGCCTTGCGCGTGTGCATGTCCTCGGCCACCTCGAGCTGGCTGAGCCCGGTGTGGCCCACCTCGGCGCGCACCAGCACCTCGGGGATCACCCCGATCACGTGTCCACCGGCCCCCAGTACGGCGTCGGCCACCGCCCCCATCAGGCCCAGCTTGCCGCCGCCGTACACCAGTCCGAGGCCGCGCTGAGCCATCGTGGTGCCGAGATCGTGCGCGATCTGCATGTACGCAGGTGACGTGCCGGTGTTGGTGCCGCAGTAGACACAGATCTTGATCTCGGGCGACGCAACCTCGGACATGCACCGAGTCTGCCATCCCGGGTGACATCTGGCTCACAAATTCTCACCGAGAACAGGCCCGACGAATTCAGGCTCTCGAAGACCGCTCGGTAACCTTGCCGGATGACCGCTCCCGATCTGCAGGCCGCCCACGACGTCATCGAACTCGCTCAGGGCGTGGTCGGCAGGGCCATCCGCCACCTCACCGAGATCGGCGGCCCCGACACGAACCAGGTGCTCGCCTACGACGTGGCTCATGCTGCATCGGCTGTCGCCACCGCCCACTCACTGCTGGACTACGGCGCCAAGGGCGACACCGAGGCCAAGATCACCTGCGCCTATGCAGCCGACATGGTGCACGACATCATCACCCGCGTGACCGGCCGGGAAAGGCTGTGGGGCGTGCAGACCGCCCCCATGAGCGAGGCTCATTCGTTTCTCGAGACCTACCGCTCGCCCGAGTTCCTTGCATCGCTCGCCGAGCTTGCCGGCCCCCGCCACCTCGACAGCGATTTCGAGATGGTCCAGGACACGTTCCGCTCGTTCGCCGACAAGGTCATCGCCCCCGAGGCCGAGCATGTTCATCGCTACAACGCCGATGTCCCCGAGAAGATCATCAGCGGCCTGGCCGACATGGGCGCCTTCGGTCTCAGCGTGCCTGCCGAGTACGGCGGGTTCAGCGAGGGCGGCGATGGCGAGTACATGGCCATGGTCGTGGCCACCGAGGAACTGTCACGCGGCTCGCTCGGTATCGGCGGTTCACTGATCACCCGTCCCGAGATCCTCACCCGTGCCCTGGTACGCGGTGGCACCGAGGCACAAAAGCAGGAGTGGCTGCCCAAACTCGCCACCGCCGAGGTCATGGCCGCGGTTGCGGTCACCGAGCCCGACTTCGGCAGCGACGTGGCCGGCATCAAGGTCACCGCCACCGAGGCTGTTGGGCCCAATGGCGAGCCCGGTTACGTGATCAACGGTGTCAAGACCTGGTGCACGTTTGCCGCCCGCGCCAACGTGCTCATGCTGCTCGCCCGTACCGATCCCGATCGAAGCAAGACCCACCGCGGTCTCAGCGTGTTCATCGTGCCCAAGCCCCAGGGTGACGCCCATGGCTTCGAGTTCGCCCAGGACGCCCGACCCGATGGCACGGCCGGCCGTATGGAGGGTCGCCCCATCGACACCATCGGCTATCGCGGCATGCACAGCTATGAGATCGCCCTCGAGAACTGGTGGGTTCCTGCCGAGAACCTCATCGGCGAAGAGGCCGGCAAGGGCAGGGGTTTCTACTACCAGATGGAGGGCTTCGAGAACGGTCGACTACAGACCGCTGCCCGCGCCGTCGGTGTCATGCAGGCCGCCTACGAGGCAGCGCTCGACTACGCCCACAACCGCCACGTGTTCGGCTCGGACATCATCGACTACCAACTCACCCAGGCCAAGCTCGGGCGCATGGCCGTGCTCATCCAGGCCGGCCGCCAATTCTCGTACCATGTGGCCACGCTGATGGGCAAGGGCGAGGGCACCACCGAGGCCAGCATGGTGAAGGCCTATGTGTGCCGCGCCGCCGAATGGGTCAGCCGTGAGGCGATGCAGATCCACGGCGGCTACGGCTATGCCGAGGAGTACAGCGTCAGCCGCTTGTTCGTCGACGCCCGGGTGCTCAGCATCTTCGAAGGTGCCGACGAGACCCTGTGCCTGAAGGTGATCGCCCGCCGCCTCATCGAGGCGAGCAACCGCTGACGGCGCCGGCTTGGTGCCGGCTGCCTACAGCAGTTCGAGCAGCGAGCGAATGCGGTGGAAATCGGCGCCGAGGTGATCGTCGAACGGATCGAGCAGGATGGGGTACAGCCCCGCCGCGCGCGCCCCACCGATGTCCATGGTGACCGAGTCGCCGACATACGCGATGCGATGCCGCTCGATGCCCTCGAAGTACACCAGCGCGTGATCGAAGATGCCGGGGTCGGGCTTGGCCACACCCACGACGTGGCTGTCGATGACCACGCGCACCGACGTGTGTGCGCCGTGACCCACCTGGCACACACCGCTGCGCTGCAACACCTCTTCGATCTGCCCGCTTGCGTTGGACACCACGCCCACGGGTACACCTGCGGCCACGAGCGCGGCGAGGGCGGCAACCGACTCGGCCAGCGGCCAGCGCCACACATAGGCGTTGCGCGTGCTATCGAGCACGTGTGCTGCGTAGGCGATCTCATCGGCCGGCACGCCGACGCTCTCGACGTAGGCCAGGTTGTACTCGTGCCACGACTTCTCGGCGGAACCCTTCGCCGACTTCACCGCCATGCCCCGATAGTGGGCGCGCACGTGCATATCGATGTCGGTAGCACCGCCGTACGGGGCCAGCAATGGCCCCAGCACCGTGGGGTCGGGGAGCACGAACACTCCACCGGCGTCGAACAGCACCGCATCGAAATTCTGCATCCCGGCACGCTACCCACACCGGTCGACGCGTCACAGGCCACCGACGGATCTGCTCGGCTGGCCTCCCCACGACTAGCCTGAAACCGTGCGCAGTCCCCGTGATTTCTTCAAGCCGCTGGCCGTCGGTGCTCCCGAACCCGTTCGCGAGATCCCGTTCCGCCCCAGCCGCGTCATCCACTTCTTCCCGCCGGCCAACGCCAAGATGGTGGCCAAGCTCCCCGACATCGTGCCCACGGTCGACATTCTGCTCGGCAATCTCGAAGACGCCGTCCCGATGTCCGAAAAGGAAGCGGCACGCGCCGGCCTGGTCGAGGTCGGCCGCACCATCGACATGGGCAGCACACAACTGTGGACCCGCGTCAACAGCCTCGATTCGCCGTGGGGTCTCGACGATCTCACCACGCTCGTCACCGAGATCGGCGACAAGCTCGACGTCATCATGATCCCCAAGGTCGAGGGTCCCGAGGACATCCACTACGTGGATCGCCTGCTCGCCCAGCTCGAGGCCAAGGCCGGCCTGAAGAAGCCCCTGCTCGTGCACGCCATCCTCGAGACCGCGCGTGGCGTGGCCAACATCGAGGAGATCTGCGCCGCGTCACCGCGCATGCAGGGCCTCTCGCTCGGGCCCGCCGATCTGGCGGCCAACCGGCGAATGAAGACCACCCGCGTCGGTGGTGGCCACCCCGACTACCTCGTGCGCGCGGATCCCGATCCCGCCAACCCCGATGCCGCCCGGCCCACCTACCAGCAGGATCTCTGGCACTACACCATCGCCCGTATGGTCGATGCCTGCGTCACGTTCGGCCTGCTGCCCTTCTACGGGCCGTTCGGCGACATCAAAGACACCGTTGCCTGCGAGGACCAGTTCCGCAACGCCTATCTGCTCGGATGCGTGGGGGCATGGAGCCTGCACCCCGTGCAGATCGACATCGCCAAGCGCGTGTTCAGCCCGCGCCCCAGCGATGTCGCTCAGGCCCAACGTGTCATCGACGCGATGGGCGACGGAACCGGCGCCATCATGCTCGACGGCAAGATGGAAGACGACGCTTCGGTCAAGCAGTGCAAGGTGGTGGTCGAACTCGCCCGCCAACTCGCCGAGCGTGACCCCGAACTCGCCGCCAGCTACGGCTACTGAACCAACCGGACACTGACAGGAACACCATGAGCCATCACACCGCCCCTCACGCCGCGTTGCGCCCCCGCCGATCGGTGCTGTACATGCCCGCCGCCAACGAGCGCGCACTCGAGAAGGCCAAGTCCATCCCCGCTGATTCGATCATCTTCGATCTCGAGGACGCGGTCGCCCCAGACGCCAAGGAGTCGGCGCGTGCCAACGCCTGTGCTGCAGTGGCGTCCGGCGACTACGGGCATCGCGAGTTAACAATCCGTTGCAACGGTCTCGATACACCGTGGGGCGCCGACGATCTGGCAGCCGCCGCCACATCGGGGGCCGCCGCGGTGGTCATCCCGAAGGTGGCCTCGGTGGAGGCGATCGACCTCGTGTCGTCCATCCTGCATGCTGCCGGGGCCCCCGAGGGCATGAGCATCTGGGCCATGATCGAGACACCGACGGCCATCTTCGATGTCCGCCACATCGCCGCACACCCCCGCGTGCCCGTGCTGGTGATGGGCACCAACGACCTGGCTCGTGAGTTGCGTGCCCGTCTGCTGCCCGGACGTCACCCCCTGGTGGCGCATCTCGCCACTGCGCTCGCCGGGGCCCGCGAGGCCGGCAAGGTGATCCTCGACGGTGTCTACAACGACGTGAAGGATCTCGACGGATTCCGCTCCGAGTGTGTGCAGGGCATGGAGATGGGCTTCGACGGCAAGACGCTGATCCACCCCTCGCAGGTAGAGATCGCCAACGACGTGTGGGCGCCCACCGCCGACGAGGTCGCCCACGCACGGCGAGTCATCGAGGCCTTCCAAGAAGGCCTGGCCGAGGGTCGTGGCGTGATCACCGTCGACGGACGCATGATCGAGAACCTGCACGTCGACAACGCCCGCCGCGCGATTGCGGTCGCCGACGCCATCACCGCCCTCACGGACTGACCCGCGCCCTTCCGCCATTGCTGGGTCTGGTTGTAGACACACGCCCTGCGAGGCACACAACCACTGCCAGTTCGCCGAAACGGTGCCGGGCCGGGGGCCCGTGTGACTACAGCGCTGAGCGGAACAGCGCCAGCGTGCGCTCCCACGCCGTGGCCGCCGCTGCTGCGTCGTACACCTCGGGGCGGGTGTCGTTGAAGAACGCGTGATCCGTAGCCGGGTACACGTGCAGCGTGGCGTCCTTGCCGAGGTCGCGCAGTTGCTCCTGTAGCGCCGCAGCATTGTCCGGCGTGAAGAACGCGTCGTTGGCGGCATAGTGGCCCTCGACCTTGGCGGTAAGCGCCGACCAGTCGGGCTGAGCGCTGGCCCACGGGATGAGCCCGTAGAACGGGGCCACGCCGGCCACAGCGTCAGGCCGTTGGCAGGCGGCGACCAGGGCGAGCCCGCCACCCATGCAGAACCCGACGACGCCCACCTTGGTGCGCCCGGTGCGCTGCTGCAGCAGATCGATCGCTCCCGACATGTCCTTGCCAGCCTCGGCGAGGTTGAGCGCCATCATCAACTTGCCAGCACCATCGGGCTCGGTGGCTGACGCGCCGTGGTACAGGTCGGGGGCAATGGCCACGAACCCCGCTGCGGCAAACCGATCGACGATGTCCTTGATGTGCTCGTTCAGACCCCACCACTCCTGGATGACGACCACCCCGGGGCCGCTGTCGCCGGCGATATAGCCATCGCATGTTCCGCCGTTGCTCTTGAATGTGACGAGTTCACCCATGGCGCAGATTGTAATGCACCCGGATCCTCGGGATTCGCTGGCGCTGGCAGCAGCTCGGAATGTTGTACGGGTACAAAGCCCACACTGTACGACCATCGCTGTATCGAATACGATGCGTCCATGACCGCACTGGAAGCCCCTCCCTCCAACGCCTATGCGAACGACCGCAGCCACGTGTTCCACAGCTGGTCCGCGCAGGGTTCACTGAACCCCATCGTGGTCGCCGGCGCCGAGGGCAGCTGGTTCTGGGACGAGAACGGCAAGCGATATCTCGACTTCTCCAGCCAACTGGTCAACGTGAACATCGGCCATCAGCACCCCAAGCTGGTCGCTGCCATCCAGGAACAGGCCGCCACCCTGTGCACCATCGCCCCCTTCCACGCCAACGAGGCGCGCAGCGAGGCCGCCCGGCTCATCGCCGAACTCGCCCCCGGTGATCTGAACATGGTGTTCTTCACCAACGGCGGCGCCGAGGCCACCGACAACGCCATCCGCATGTCGCGCCTACACACCGGCCGCCAGAAGGTGTTGGCCACGTACCGCAGTTACCACGGCGCCACCGGCGGCGCCATCGCCGTCACCGGTGATCCCCGGCGTTGGAGTGGCGAGACCGGCGTATCGGGTGTCGTGCATTTCTGGGGTCCGTTCGCCTACCGCAGCCCGTTCTTCAGCAACGGCGAGGCCCAGGAGTCAGAGCGCGCCCTGCAGCACCTGCGCGAGACCATCATGGTCGAGGGGCCCGGCACCATCGCCTGCATCATCCTCGAATCCGTCGTCGGCACCAACGGCATCCTGGTACCGCCCCCCGGCTACCTGCAGGGCGTGCGTGACATCTGTGACGAGCACGGCATCGTGTACATCGCCGATGAGGTCATGGCGGGCTTCGGCCGCTGCGGCGAGTGGTTCGCCGTCAACCATTGGGATGTCACCCCCGATCTCATCACCTTCGCCAAGGGCAGCAACAGTGGGTACGTGCCACTGGGCGGCGTCATCATCAGCCAGCGCATCGCCGACACGTTCAAGGACCGCCAGTACCCGGGCGGGCTCACCTACAGCGGCCACGTGCTCGCCTGTGCATCTGCGGTTGCCAGCATCAACATCTTCAAAGAGGAGGGCATCATCGACTATGCCCGCCATCTCGGCGCTGATGTGATTGGTCCCGAACTGGCCAAGCTCGCAGCCAAGCACCCCTCCATCGGCGACGTCCGCGGGCTCGGCGCATTCTGGGCACTCGACCTCGTCACCGATCGGGCCACGCGTGCGCCCCTGGTGCCGTTCAATGCCTCCGGCCCCGCAGCGGCACCGATGCTCGAAATCGCTGCCGCCTGCAAGCAGCGCGGCCTGTGGCCGTTCACCCACTTCAACCGCCTCTACGTGGTCCCGCCGATCAACACGCCGGCCGACGAGGCCCGCGCCGGCATCGCCATCATCGACGAGGTGCTCGACCTCGCCGACCGCCACTACGTCGGCTGATTGCCCCGTCGGCTGATTGCCCCGGCGGCTGGGTGCGCTACCTCCGTCGACGAACCGTCAGCCACACACCGGCCAGTGCCACCACCAGGCCCACCAGGGCCAGCACCCCGAGGCGCTCACGGAACAGGATCGCGCCCTCGATCGTGCTGAGCGCTGGCGTGAGGAAGAACAGGCTGCTCACGCGAGCGGCCGCTTGGCGTTGCAGCAGCACCATCATGATCAACACCGCAGCGATCGACAACACCAGCACCGCCCAGATCAGCGAGAACCACAGCCGCGGTGTCGCGTGGGCCTGCCAGTGCTCGTTGAACACCGCACCGACGCCCAGGATCAGCGCCGCCGTGGTGTATTGCACCGCCGTGCCGCGCAGGAGCGGCATCGAGCCACCGCGGGCGCGCTGCACCAGCGTGCCGCCGGCCATCCCGATGACCGACACCGCCATCGCCACGAGGGCGAACCCCGTGATGCCGCCAGAGTGCGCGCGCAGTCGATCGATGACCACCGCCACCACGCCGACCATGCCCAGGCCGATCCCGGCCCACTGCACCGGGTAGAGGCGTTCGCGCAGTAGCAGGCGCGCCCCCACAGAGGTGATGACCGGGTGCAGACCAGCGATCAGTGCGCTGAGGCCCGATGGCAATCCGTGCGCAATCGCCACGAACACCCCGCCGAGATACAGGGCGTGCATGCCGATGCCGGTGACCGAGGCCCAGGTGACCTGCACCCGATTGATCTGCGGGGCGTGGGTCACCGCCGCCACGAGCCACAACAACACGGCGGCTGCGCCGAGTCGCATCGTGAGGAACGTCAGCGGCCCGGCGTCCTCGGTGCCGTAGTGGGCGACCACGAACCCGGTGCTCCACAGCAGGACGAACAGCATCGGCGCAATTCGTTCGAGCCCCGCCCGGCGCGACGCCTCGGTTGTCGTAGCGATCACTCTGGCGAAGAGGCCGAATCGCCCTCGTCGACGGCGGATTCGCCAGCATCGATCTCGAAATCCGTACTGGAATCCGCACCGGAATCTGCGGGCTCGACAACCGGAGCAGGCGCCCAATGCGGCCGCTCGCCGGTCTCGAACTGCTGGAGTTCGGCGAGCGCCAACCGGTAGGCCGCCTCGGCTTCGATCATGCGACCACGCGAACCCGACTGACCGCGCAGGTACTTGATCAGATCGGCGGCGCGCTGCTTGTTGGCGCGCAGCGTCTCGTGCTGCAACATCAGTTCGGTCTCGGCGCGGGCTTCGTCGCGCTTGGCCTGATCGGCCGCCTCGTGGGCCCGGAGGCTCTCGCTAAACATCTTCGCGGCCCGGGTGACTTCATCGTCGACGGGCCTGACAACAGGCGTCGGCACGACCGCTACGGCACCGGTTGCTGCCCCGGCTGCGGGCGGCTGGGCCACCGGCGATGATCCGTACTGCTTGCGTTGTTCCTTGGTGCGATTCCGCTTCGGCACAGTGTGCTCACATTCCCCGTTTGTCAGTGACCCATCAGCGCCGACGGCACCGAGGCATCGAGGAATCGCTGGAACGACTCCCCCGTGGCCCCGACGATATCGAACACCTCGAACGGATCGATCGCCCGGCGCTCGATCTCGGCATGCACGTGATCGATCCATACACCGAACTGAGCCACCGCCGAGGTCCCGACGACGACGACCCGGTAACCGCTGGCGCGGTAGTCGACAAGGTCATCGATGGTGTATTCGACGATGCTGGCGATGGTGCTGATGGCGAAGTCAGCCGGCGGCAGCACCACGACCCCGAAGTTGGCGGCGTCGAGCATGCCCAGGGCATCGAACGATGCGGCTGATTCGTTGGCGATGGCATCGGCGAGCAGCGCCACACGATAGGCGCGTGGGTCAGGATGCAGCATCAGCCGCTCCCTGCCCGGCATCTGCGATGCGTGCGGTCAGGCCCCCGCCGGCCAAGAACTCGTCGAGGTCTGCAAGGCACAGCGGCAGATCGCGTGCTTCGTCCCAGTCGGTGGTGTCCAGCAGCATGCCGCTGGCCCGCGGCCAGGGGATCGCACGCTCTTCGAGGCCGCGTTTGAGTTCTTCCATCCACACACCCATTCCGGGCACGACCTCGTAGTCGCCGTCCTCGAAATGCGGTCGTCCACCCCAGTCCTTGGCCTTGCCGGTATAGCGGACGCCACTCGACGGGCTGCCATCGAGGCCAATGACAACGACCTCGAAACCGCGTCGGTAGAACTCGGCGATCGGCTCGGCCATGTTTGCGGCCAGGATCTGGCAGTGCCGACGATAGTTCGCCTTGTCGTACAACTCTCGGCCCTGCCACCAGCGGTTCACACCGGCGAAGGCCATCTCGGGACACGGCAACTGTTGGATGCGATACCCGTGGTTGCGCAGACGTTCGACCACCCCCGGCACAACGCCCGGCGACCGAGCGAACTCTTGCACCTTGGCGTTCTGATTGACCAGGCAATGCGCCACGAATGCCACACGCCTCGCAGTGTTCACAGCGACCGGTGTGGTTTCGGTGCTCATCTCAGCAGGCTCAGGTCGCTGCGGGACGGAAGTGGTTGATGCGGAACACGTTGCCGTCAGGGTCGGCCATGACCGACTGATAGGCGCCGTAGTAGGTCTCGTAGAGATCGTGCAACAGGCGAGCCCCATTGGCAATCGCTCGCCCGGTTGCCGCCGTCACGGCATCGTCGCTGTCGCACTCGAAGGTGAGGTACTGCGACGTGCCCGTTGGGTTGGCCCATTCTTGAATGTGCAACATCTCATAGACCACCGGCGCCGAGAAGCCGATCGTGACCCCTGATGCGTCGGCACCACGGAAAATGTCGCTGTGCAGTTCGACGACCTCGGGCAGATCGAAGGTCTTCGAGTAGAACTCGAACAGTCCAACAAAATCGGCGCTGATGAAGCTGGCTAGCGAAATGCCCACGCTCATGTGGCGACACCCTGACCAAACGTGGCCTGCTTGACGAACTTCGAGAACAGGTGCTCACCCGAGGAGATGGCCTTGTGTTTGGGCTGCTCGCCGGGGGCGAGACACGTGGGCAGGCAGGTGATCATCGCGTCGTAGTTGGGCTGGTGGAAGAACACCAACGAGATACGGCGCGAGTCGTTGGCTGCGTCACGGGGCGGGTTGATAACGCGATGCAACGTGGACACCCAGCGATCGTTCGTCCATTCCGCCATCAGGTCACCGATGTTGACCACCAGTGCGCCCTTGATGGCAGGCACATCGAACCATTCGCCGCTCTTGGTCATCACCTGCAGGCTCCCGGGACGCTGCTCCTGGCGCAGCAGCGTCAGGCTGCCGTAGTCGGAGTGGGCACCGGCGCGCAGCTGACCGGGCAGCGGTGGCTCAATCTGATCGGGGTAGTTCAGGGCACGGAACATGCTGATGTGATCGTTGATCTTGTCTTCGAAGAACTCGATATCCAGGCCGAGAGCCACTGCGAAGATACGCATGACCTGGCGAGACACCTCGCTCATCTCGGCGAAGTAGCGCTCCCACAGTGGGCGCATCTCGGGCAGCGCATCGGGCCACACGTTCGTGGCGAAGTGCGGGCCTGCTTCGGCACCACGGTGGTAGTCGTCGTTGGGCACGTTGAACGGGCCCATGTCCATCTTCTCTTTCAGGTCGCCGGGCGCAACCTCGTCGAGGGAGTAGGACAACCCCTCCATGCCAACTGCGGTCCAGCCGCGCACCTGATCGGTTGCTGGCTGGGCGGCGACGGCCTTTTGCTCTTCGGTGAGATCGAAGAAGCGACGACTCATGTCGTACACCTGCTGAATGAATTCCTCGGAGACCCCGTATCCGGTGATCTGGAAGAAACCGATCTCCTCACAGGCGTGGGCGATCTGCTTGGCGACGTGCTCAATGCCGGCGGTGGTTCCCTCGAGGAACGGAGCGATATCGATGACTGGAACGGTGTCCATGACTCTCCTTCAATTGTGTCGTGCGTGGCGATTGGTCGACGGCAGTGCGGTCTGTCTGCCTGCACCGTGCGTGCAGGCAGACAGACCACCCAGCGTTAGATGTTCTGGACCTTGTCCTTGAATTCCATGAACATGTATGGGTTCGCTTCGACGATCTTGTCGATCGTGTCGGACGTTGCCATGACCTGCTCGACCACGGTGCGGAACTCGGGCTTCTCGCCACGCAGTGCAGCGAGCACGGCGTTGGCAGCGATGAGGCCGGTCTGAGCGGACGAGTAGTAACGGGTCGCCTTCAGATACGGGGTCTTCATCCAGCCGATCATCTCCTCGTCGGCGTCGGACGAGACGTGAAGGATCTGGTCCTTGCCCTGATCCTTGAGCCACTGGGCGATGCCGTTCGACATCGAGGCCGAGTAGGCCACGATGATGTTGAGGTCGGGATGCGCCTGGAGCGCCTGCTCGACGACGCCGACCGCCTTGGTGCGGTCGAAGAAGCCCTGCTCGCGGACGGCGACGGTGAAGCCGCTGCCCTCGAGTGCCTTGTCGAGGCCTTCGTCGATGCGCTCCGAGAAGCCCTGACCGACGACGCCCTGCACGACGCAGATCTTGCCGGGCGTGGCGTTGGCCTTGAGGTACTCGCCGATAAGACGGCCACCCTCGACCGAATCGATCTCGGCGACGCCGACGAAGAACTTGTCTGCGTCACTCGGGCCGGGCCAGATGCAGTTGCCGGCGGGAACGCCCTTGGCAACGGCCTTCTCTGCGGCTGCACCAGCGGACTCGGCGGTGTTGGGCTGGATGACCAGACCAACGACACCCTTGGCGAGAAACGCCTCGGCTGCTGCCAGTTCCTGCGCTGCGTCGTAGTTCACCTGGACGACCTCGAGGGTGTACTTGGTGCCCTCAAGCGCCTTGTACACACCAGTGGTCACGCCCTTGGTGTAGTCGTTCAGGCCGTTCAGCGTGAGGCCGATGAGGCCCTCGGTCGGGCCAGCGGCACCGGCCGTGCCAGCGGTGGTGCCAGCTGTCGTTTCTGCCGTGGTGCCGGCGGTCGTGCCAGCGGTGGTACCTACGGGTGTCTTCGCGTCGCTCCCGCAGGCGGCCAGCAGGCCACCACCGACAGCGATACCCGCAGCACCCAGCAGGAACCGCCGTCGCCCGATATTGGAAAATTCTTCATTCATGTTGGTTCTCCCCTTGTTGTGGATCTGTATTCGCCGGGTCCGATGACGTGGGCACCGAAGCCGACACGGTGGGCCGTGATCCGCCACGCCGACGGCGCAAGTCGCCAATCGCAGTGACCACCACGGCAAAAATCAGTACGCCGCCGAAGACGGCGTCGTTCCAGAAGGTCTGCACGTTGTTGAACGTGAGCGCCGACTGCACCACGGCCAGCAGCACCACGCCGACGAACGTGCCGAGCGGCGAACCGCGACCACCGGCGAGGGTTGCCCCGCCGAGCACCACGGCGGCGATCGCCTGCAACGCCAGTTGCGAGCCCACCCGCGGATCGCCGGTGGAGATACGCGCCATCGCGACCAGCCCGGCGAACCCGGACAGCGTGCTGGAGATCACGAAGCACAACACCTTGGTGCGCGCCGTGGGAATGCCGGTGAGATACGCCGCTTCCTCGTTGGAACCGGTGGCGTACACGTGACGGCCAAAGCGCGTATAGCGCATGACGCCGGCACCGACGACGGCAACGATCAGAAAGAACCAGATGGGTGTCTGCAGGCCGAACACCTTCATCCGGCCCAGCCATTCGAAGCGCTCACGCGCCGGCACTGGCGAGCTCTTGGAGATCCGCAACGCCACCGACGCAAACAGGCTGGTGCCACCCAGGGTGAGGATGAACGGGGGAATGCGCAGGCCGGCCACCAGCAGGCCCCAGATCAATCCGATTGCAGCACAGATGAACAGCACGAAGATGACGGCCCACAGTTCTGAACCACCGTCTTTGATGCGCGTTGCGCCGATGACGCCAGCGAGCGCCGCCAACGTGGCCACCGAGAGGTCAAGCTGTCCCGCTGCAATCAAGAAGGTCTGTCCGATGGCAATGATGCCGAGTACCGACACCTGCAACAGGATGTTCTTGATGTTGTCGCCACCGAGGAACAGCTTGTTCTTACCGTTGGTGTAGAGCGAGATCGCAAGGATCGCGACGAGCAACGGCGCCACGAACCGAGCGGCGTCGGACCGCAGCACGCGCTGCTTCAACGGTGCACTGGGCGCTAGGACAAGGGTTGCATCGCTCACAGGGACATCTCCATCTCCAACAGCTGGTGCTCGGTTGCCTCAGCCCCACTGACTTCTCCGACGACGCGTCCCGAACGCATCACCAACACGCGATCGGCCACTTGCCCAACCTCTTGGAAGTCGGTGGAACATATGAGCACAGCCGCCCCCAGATCAGCGAGGCGACGCAACTCGGCATAGATCTCGAACTTCGAGGCGATGTCGATACCGGCCGTGGGTTCGTCAAAGATCAGCACCCGGCTGTCGACGCCCGTCCACCGGCCGATCATCACCTTTTGCTGGTTGCCGCCCGACAACGTACCGACGACGACATCGATGTCGGCCGACCTCACGTTGGCCCGTGGCACCAGCGCTGCTGCAACGCGGCGCACCCGGCTCGGCGGGAAGAACGGCGTGCGGCCGTTGGCCTGCAGCCCGAGAGCGATGTTGTCGGCCACACTCTTGTCGAGCAGCAGCCCCTGTCGTTTGCGATCGGCGGGCAGAAAGGCAACACCGAGCGTCAAGGCATGGCGCCGGCCGCGCACTTTGTGCATACGGCCATCGGCATCGGCAACGCTGACCGAACCGGCAATTGGGGTAACGCCACCCGATGCGATCTGCGCGAGTTCGGACACACCGGCACCAACACCGCCGGTGACGGCGACAATCTCACCGGCAGCAACAGAGACGCTGACATCATCGAGCCGGCCGCTGCTGACCCCCGAGACCGTGAGTAGCAGTGTGGCGTCAGCACCACCCGAACTGCGGTGCACGCGCCGCGTGTCGACGGAGCGACCGAACATGGCCTGCACCACGGAAGCAGTGGTGAAATCGGTGGCGGGCCCCTGCGCCACCACGGCGCCATCGCGCATGACCGTGACATCGTCGGCGACGGCGAACACCTCATCGAGATGATGGCTGATGAACAGAATGGCCACGCCGGCATCACGCAGCCGATTGATCACGGCGAACAGTGGATCGAGCTCGTGTCGGCTCAACGACGCTGTCGGCTCGTCCATCACGATGAGGCGCGCCTCGAAGCTGATCGCACGGGCGATCTCCATCATCTGCAGTTGCGCCACAGACAACGACCGCACGGGAGCGTTGATGTCGATGTCGATATCGAGTTCGGCCAGGCGGGCAGCGGCCATGCGCTTGGCCCGGCGCCAATCGACCCGACCGAAACGGGTGGGCAGGCGGTCGAGCAGCACGTTCTCGGTGACCGAGAGGTCGGGCGCAATCTGGCGTTCCTGGAAGATCGCACGTACGCCGCGTGCCTGCACCTGACGTCGATTCGGCCGGTCGAGCACTTCGCCGCCGATACGGATGATCCCGCCGTCGGCGTGCTGTGCGCCAGTGGCGATCTTGATCAGCGTCGACTTGCCGGCGCCGTTCTCTCCGCACACGGCGTGCACGGTGCCGGCGCGCACGGTCAACGACACACCCTGCAGGGCAAGGACCCCCGGAAAGGACTTGGTGATGTCCTCGAGTACGAGCGCTGCAGTTTCAGGCACGACCACGGTGGGCAACGTCACATCTTGGCCTTCACGGAATCGGCGATCGCTGGCATCACACGTTCACCGTAGGCGCGCAGTGTTTCGTCTTTCGCGTCATGTTGTAAATAGATGGAGAACTGATCCACGCCCAACGCCTTGAGTTCCTCGAGCCGGCGTACGTGTTCCTCGACCGGGCCGATGATGCAGAACCGATCGATGATCTCGTCGGGCACGAAGTTGGTGTGGCTGTTGCCTGCCTGGCCGTGCTCGTTGTAGTCGTAGCCCTGACGGCCCTTGATGTACTCGGTGAGCGCCTTCGGCACCGGGGCGTCGTCGCCGTAGCGGGTGACGATGTCAGCCACGTGGTTGCCGACCATGCCGCCGAACCAACGACACTGCTCTCGGGCGTAGGCCAGATGCTCTGGGGTGCCATCGGTGACATAGGCGGGGGCAGCGACACAGATGGTCACGTCGTCGGGGTTGCGTCCCGCTCCGGTGGCTGCGGCGCGGACTGCCGAGATGGTCCACTCGGTAATCGATGGGTCGGCCAACTGCAGGATGAACCCGTCGCCGACCTCGCCGGTGAGCGCCAGCGCCTTCGGGCCGTATGCGGCAACCCACACCTCGCACCGGCTCTTGGATGCCCACGGGAAACGCATCTCGGAGCCGTTGTATTCGACGCTGCGCCCATTGGCGAGTTCGCGAATGACATGGATGCTCTCGCGCAACGTCTTCAGCGTGGTGGGAGCACCATTGGTGAGCCGCACCGCGCTGTCCCCGCGGCCAATGCCACAGACCGTGCGGTTGCCGTACATCTCGTTGAGCGTGGCGTAGATGCTCGCCGTCACGGTCCAGTCACGGGTGGCCGGGTTGGTGACCATCGGGCCAACCTTGATGTTGCGGGTCTCTGCCAGGATCTGGCTGTAGATGACGTACGGCTCCTGCCACAGCACATGGCTGTCGAAGGTCCACACGTGGCTGAACCCGTACGTCTCGGCCTTCTTGGCCAGGTCGATGATCCGCGCCGATGGCGGGTTTGTCTGTAGTACCACTCCGAGGTCCATGGGTTACCTGTTCTGCGGGAAGCCGAGGTCGACGGATGAGGTACGCGGGTCGGGCCAACGTGAGGTGACCACCTTGCTGCGCGTGAAGAAGTTGATGCCATCAGGCCCGTACATGTGTTGATCGCCGAACAGGCTGGCCTTCCAGCCACCGAAGCTGTAGTAGCTCACCGGCACCGGAATGGGCACGTTGATACCGACCATGCCGACCTGCACGTCGAACTGGAACTGCCGGGCCACGCCGCCATCGCGGGTGAAGATGGCGGTGCCGTTGCCGTACTGGTTGTCGTTGATGAGCTGCAGACCCTCGTCGTAGCTCTTGATCCGGGTGACCAGCAGCACCGGGCCGAAGATCTCGTCGTCGTAGCACTTCATCCCGGGCCTGGCATGGTCGATGAGGCTCGGCATCAGGAAGAAACCATCGGCCGGCGCACCAACACGTCCATCGACCACGAGCATTGCTCCATCAGCCTCGGCCCCGGCGATGTAGCCGGCCACCTTGTCACGATGCTCGCCGGTGATCAGCGGGCCCATCTCGTTGCCGCCCTCGCTGGCAGGACCCACGAGGATGCCGGGGATGCGATCTTGCACCTTGGCGATAAAGGCATCGGCCACGGAGTCCATCGCCAGCACCACGCTGATGGCCATGCACCGTTCGCCGGCCGAGCCGTACGCAGCGCTGACGGCAGCATCGGCGGCCATGTCGAGGTCGGCGTCGGGCAGCACCAGCATGTGGTTCTTCGCTCCACCGAGCGCCTGCACGCGCTTGCCGTTGCGGGTGCCGGTCTCGTAGATGTACTTCGCGATCGGGGTGGACCCGACAAAGCTGATGGCCTGGATGTCGGGGTGGTTGAGGATGGTGTCGACCGCGACCTTGTCACCGTTGACCACGTTGAAGCAGCCGTCGGGTAGACCGGCCGCCTTCAGCAGCTCGGCAATGAACATGCTGGCCGAGGGGTCTTTCTCGCTGGGCTTGAGCACGAAGGTGTTGCCACACGCGAGCGCGTTGGCAAACATCCACATCGGCACCATCGCCGGGAAGTTGAACGGCGTGATGCCAGCTACGACGCCGAGCGGTTGGCGGATGCTGTACACGTCGACGCCGCCGCTGGCCTGCTCGCTGAAGCCACCCTTCATCAGGTTGGGGATACCGCATGCGTACTCGATGTTCTCGAGACCTCGGGCCACTTCACCCAGGGCGTCGCCCAGCACTTTGCCATGCTCGGCCGAGAGCAGCGCTGCAATCTCCTTACGGTTCGCATCGACCAGCTCGCGCATGCGGAACATGACCTCGGCGCGGCGCGACAGGTTGGTGGCACGCCATGCCGGGAACGCAGCCTTGGCCACAGCAATGGCATGACCCACCTCTTCGACCGACGCAAAATCGACCGACGCCTGCTGCACTCCGGTAGCCGGTTGCCAGATGACGCCCGAACGACCAGACGTGCCCTCGACCAGCTTTCCGTCGATCCAGTGACTGATTCTTTTCATGATTGGTGTTCTTTCGTAATCGGGGGGATGGCGTGCTGTACGGAAATGGCGTGCTGTACGGAAATGGTGTGATGCGGGAAACAGAAGTGACGCGGGCGCCGAAGGATCAGACGAGGTACTGCGTGAGTCCGCGGCGCACGAACTGACCATGGCCCTTGCGGCCGACGTAGGCGTCGTCGGCGATGACGACGGTGCCGCGGGACAGCACCGTGTCGACCTTGCCGTCGATGACGTAGCCCTCCCACGAGGAGTGATCGATGTTCATGTGGTGCTTGTCGTTGATGCCAATTCGTGTCTGGGTGCTGGGGTCCCAGATGACGATGTCGGCATCGGCGCCGGGGGCGATGATGCCCTTCTTCGGGTACATGCCGAACATACGGGCCGGTGTGGTGCAGCAGGTCTCGACCCAGCGCTCGAGCGACAGCTCGCCGTTGACGACGCCCTGGTACAGCAGCTCCATACGGTGCTCGACGCCACCCATGCCGTTGGGGATCTTGGAGAAGTTCCCGAGGCCGAGTTCTTTTTGGTCCTTCATGCAGAACGGGCAGTGGTCGGTGCTGACGATGGCGATGTCGTTGGTACGCAAGCCCTTCCACAAATCGGCGTGGTGGTGATGCGTGTCGTGGGCCGACCGCACCGGCGGCGAGCACACCCATTTGGCGCCCTCGAACCCGGGCTTGGCGAGGGTCTCCTCGAGCGTCATGTACAGGTACTGCGGGCAGGTCTCAGCAAACACGTTGCGACCCGCGTCGCGTGCTGCGGCGATCTCGAGCAGGGCATCGCTGGCCGAGACGTGCACGATGTACAGCGGGGCATTGCCCGCCACCTGGCTGAGGATGATGGCGCGGTGCGTGGCCTCGCCCTCGAGCAGCGATGGCCGCGTGTAGCTGTGATATTTCGGATCGGTCTCGCCGCGTGCAATGGCCTGGCCGACGAGCACATCAATGGCGATGCCGTTCTCTGCGTGCATCATGATGGTGGCCCCGATGTCGCCGGCCGTCTGCATGGCGCGAAGGATCTGACCGTCGTCGCTGTAGAACACGCCGGGGTAGGCCATGAACAGCTTGAAGCTGGTGACGCCCTCGTGCTCGGTGAGATAGCGCATCGCCTTCAGGGCTTCGTCGTCGACACCGCCCACGATCTGGTGGAACGCATAGTCGATGGCGCACTCACCCGCCGCCTTGTCATGCCACACACCAAGGCTGTCGATCACGTTTTCGCCGTAACGCTGCACGGCAAAGTCGACGATGGTGGTCACGCCGCCCCACGCCGCTGCACGCGATCCGGTCTCGAAGGTGTCGCTGGCGTTGGTGCCGCCGAAGGGCAGTTCCATGTGGGTGTGTACGTCGATACCACCGGGTATCACGTACTTACCACGCGCATCGAGAACCTTGTCAGCGGTGACTCCTTGAGATTCGACTTGACCGGGCGCGTACATCGCGACCACGGTTTCGCCGTCGATGAGCACATCGATGAGTTGCCGTCCTGTGGGGCTGACGACGGTGCCGTTGATGATCAGGGTGCGGGCCATGGTGTATCGCTCTCTCTTGTCGGGCTGTCTTGGTGTGGTGGTCAGCGGGCAACGAGTTCGGAATACGCGTCGGGTCTACGGTCACGATAGAACGCCCAGCGATCACGGATTTCAGCGAGCTTGCCCATGTCGAGATCGCGCACGATCAGATCGGGCTTGTAGGCATCGCCCACGTCGCCGACGAACTTGCCCTCGGGATCAACGAAGTAGCTCTGGCCGTAGAAGTCGTTCTCGCCCAGTTCTTCGATGCCCACCCGGTTGATGGCGCCGACATAGAAGATGTTCGCCACGGCAGCAGCCGGCTGCTCGAGCCGCCACAGGTACTCGCTGAGCCCGCGATGCGTGGCCGACGGGTTGAACACGATCTGTGCACCGTTGAGCCCGAGTGCACGCCAGCCCTCGGGGAAGTGGCGGTCGTAGCAGATGTACACCCCGACCTTGCCCACGGCGGTGTCGAACACCGGGTAACCCCCGGTTCCGGGTGTGAAGTAGAACTTCTCCCAGAACCCCTTGGTCTGGGGGATGTGCTGCTTGCGGTACTTGCCCAGATACGAGCCATCGGCATCGATGACCGCAGCAGTGTTGAAGTACAACCCGGGCTGCACGATCTCGTACATCGGCAGCACCATCACCATGCCCAGTTCCTTGGCGAGGGCCTGGAAGCGCTTCGTGGTCGGGCCGTCGGGGATGTACTCGGTGTAGCCGTAGTACTCGATCTCCTGCACCTGGCAGAAATAGGGACCGTAGAAGAGTTCCTGAAAGCAGATGACCTTCGCACCCTGAGCTGCGGCCTCACGGGCGGCGAGTTCGTGCTTGTCGATCATCGCTTCCTTCGACCCGGCCCAGTCGGTCTGCACCAGAGCTGCTCTGACGATCTCTGCCACGTGTCCCCCTTAGCTCATGCGTCGAACATCGACGGCACCGGGTGATCGTAGATGTAACAGTGCCCTCCTGACAATGATATGTTTGTTACCGTACAATCGTTTATCGGCCGTTCATACAAGGAGGCACTCGCCGTGCACACGCGAACATGTTGAGCCGGAAATGCTGACCGAGATCAGCACAGCGATCGACGACCGCAGCGCCCGCGGCATTGCGGCGGCGATCGGACGAATGATCACCGCCGGCACCCTGCCCGTCGACTCCCGCCTGCCCACCGTGCGTGCGCTCTCGAAGACTCTCCGGGTCTCCCCCACCACCGTCAGCGAGGCGTGGCAGACCCTGGCCGCCGTCGGCGCCATCGAGGCCCGCGGCCGTCTGGGCACATTCGTTCGCCAACCGGTTGGCCCCGGCAGCCCGCAGCGTTACCGACGCGTCACAGAAGGACCCGGGCACTTCGAACTGGATCTTTCCAGTGGAACGCCAGACCCCGATCTGCTGCCCGATCTCAGCCGGGTCGTGGCGCTGGTCAGCAGGCAGTCGCTGACAAGCAGCTACCTCGATCAACCGGTGCTCCCCGAACTCGACAGAATCCTGCGCGACACTTGGCCGTTCGCGGCCGAGGACATGACGGTGGTCGATGGTGCCATGGATGCGCTCGACCGCGTTGCCCAGGTGATTGTGCGCCTCGGCGATCGGGTGGTCGTCGAGCACCCCTGTTTCCCGCCGGTCATCGACCTGCTCGAACGCCTCGGCGCCGAGGTGATCGGCGTCGATGTCGATACCGAGGGGATCTCCGTCGAGGGCCTTCGGGCGGCACTTGCCCTGCAGCCAACCGCCGTGTTCCTGCAACCGCGCGCTCAGAACCCCACCGGGGTCACGATGACAGCGCGCCGGTGCGCAGCGATCTCGCGACTCCTCGCCACTTCCACGGCGATCGTGGTCGAGGACGACCACAGCGGCGACATCGCCTCGGGCGCGTTGTTCAGTGTCGGCAGCACGCTGCCGTCGCGCACAGTGCACATCCGCAGTTTCTCCAAGAGCCACGGTCCCGATCTTCGTCTTGCCGCCATCGGTGGTGCTGGCGATGTGGTCTCGGCAGTGGCCAACCGGCGCCTGCTCGGACCCGGCTGGAGCAGCCGCATCCTGCAAGCCGTACTCGTGGCGCTGCTCCAGGACCCGGCAACCGCAAAGAGCCTGCGCAAGGCGCGCCAGGAATACACGCGCCGGCGCCGCGTGGTCACCGATGTACTCGCCGAGCGTGGCGTGCCGTTCACCGGCACCGACGGCATCAACCTGTGGATGCGCGTCGACGACGAACGCTCAGCGCTGCTCACGCTCGCAGCGCAGGGCATCGGCGCCGCCCCGGGCAAACCGTTCATGGTGCGCGACGACGACGATTCACTACGCGTCACCGTTGGCCTGTTGCAGGGCTCCGATCACGAGATCGCTGCGGTCGCCCACCGACTTGCAGACGCAGCGGCGCTCAGCCAGGACCGCTTCGGCGTGAGGCGGCCAGGCCAACGCTGACCGGCCATCGAACTACCGAGCCAAGGGGGTCAGTAACCGCCGCTGAGCTTGCGGTGGTCCCAGCTCACGATGCGCTCGACATCGAAGATCACGCCGAGCCGCTTGTGCGCCTGCGCCTCGAGGAACGGCAGCGCAGCATCGCTGAGGATGTCAGCGCCGTTGTACTTCACGCCCACGGCCTTGCCAATGGCGAGGATCTCGTCGAAGTCCTCGACAATGCGGCCAGTACCCACCAGCTCGACACCGCGCAGCTCGTTGTAGGTGTCGCCGCTCTCGATGAGCCCGGTCATCTTCGCATCGCGGCGCAGGTTGATGATCTTCTGGCTCTTGCCAAACGTCCAGAAGACCACCTTGCCATCGACGACCTCGTACCACATGGCCACGAGGTGCGGATGACCAGATGGTCCGATCGTGGCGACGTTGAGCACCTTCTGCTCGGCCAGGTAACCCTGTACCTCGTCGTCGGTCATGGTGATGTTGCCGCGCTTACTTGCCATGGGTCCGGACCCTAATCGGCCCCGACCAGAAACCGGAAGGCCTACATCGCGCTCATGCGCAGGAGTTCGTGCGCCATCGGGCATTCAGCGGCCAGCGCGCCAGCCGCTGCGACCAGCAGACCGTCGGCACCAAGCACACCGGTGGCCAGCGCCAGTGGCACCAGCTCGACGGGCTGGCTCCATCCATCGTCGGCGGCGGCCAGCCGCTCACACATCACCCGCCACATCGGCTCGGGGAGACGCCGACCACGGCCGGCCACGAGCCACACGGGCACCTCACTGCAATACGCCACGGCGGCGGCGGCATGTGAGCCCAGCGCACACAGCGCTCCATCGGGGCCGGCGGCAACCGCCTCGATGATCACCAGATCGCTGGCGGCAACGCCGGCAGCCACCCCGGCCGCCGGTACGGCCTCGGCCTGCACATCGCTGCGTTGCAGCCGGCGCACCAGGCTGGAGCCCTCGTCGTTGGTGTCGATCACCAGCACGGTGGCGTCGCCACGACGCACCAACGCCTCGCCCACGAGATCGGGCCAGCCGATGATGCACACGGTGGCATCATCGGGCAGCAACTGCACCAGCTGGCCGGGCGTGGGATCGTCGTCGACGTGATCCGCCAGCCCCCATGCCTCGCGGAAGGGGTCGTTGGCAGCGAGCAGGCTGGCGCACAGCCACCACAGCGGGCCCGATGTCGGATGACGCTCGACGATGCGCCGGCAGGCCACGACCAGACCGGCGGGATCCAGATCGAGATCGGCGATCGCAGCGGCCGTTTCGCGGACCAGCATTCGCTGGTCGCCACTCGACGCCCGAGCAACGTAGCGCAGGCGTTCAATGGGGTGCATACGAGCACGCTAGTGCCCGCCCGCCGGATCCTGCACCCGAAGGTTCTGACAGTGGATGTGAGCCCTGCAGGGCACGAATCCACCGTCAGAATGCCCGGCTACAGCATCGGCGCTGCTGGCGAGCTGTGCCAGCCGCGTTGCGCCGCGCTAGCGTCACAGCCGTGGCCAGCAATCCGTCGCTCGACGTCGTTCTCAGCTCTCTCGATGGCGAGAGCCGCCCCCTCGAGGAGTGGCTCACCATGTTCAACCTGGCGTGCGTGGTCCTGGACCCGTACACCAACGAGAGCTCCTGGATCCTCAAGACGGCATCACGCATCCTCACCGGGTTCCGCGGCGCCGACGTGCGGGTCAACTTCGTGCTCACCTGCGATGCCGACGACGCCAAGAAGTTCCTCGGGCCGCTCACCGAGGAGTTCCTGGTGTTCTGCGACCCCGATCGGGCGTTCGTGAAATCGCTCGGACTCGCCGAGCTGCCCGCCTTCGTGTTCGTCTCCATGGACGGCAACGTGGCCGCCTCGGCCGAGGGGTGGGACGGCGCCCAGTGGCGTGCCGTATCGGACCGCATCGCCGCCGCCACGGTCTGGGCCAAGCAGAGCATCCCCGTTGCTGGCGATCCGGTGCCGTTCAAGGGCACACCAGCGCTGGCGTGATCAGCGCCCGCTGTTGAGCCCGCCAGCCGACCCCGGCGCAGGTCTTCCGGTCGATGAGGTCATCGGTGATGTCGCCGCTGCGCTCGGTAACCACGGTTCGGCTGTACTCGTGGCCCCGCCCGGAGCAGGCAAGACCACGCTCGTTCCGCTGCGCCTGATCCACGAGCGCTGGCTCGACGGGCTCAAGATCGTGATGCTCGAGCCGCGCCGCCTTGCCGCTCGAGCGGCCGGGCACCGCATGGCATTCCTGCTCGGCGAGGACGTGGGCGACACGGTTGGCTACCAGACACGCGACGAGCGCCGCATCGGTCGCAACACGCGCATCGAGGTGGTGACCGAGGGTGTGCTCACCCGCCGCCTGCAGCACGATCCCGAACTGCCGGGCACCGGGCTGGTCATCTTCGACGAGGTGCACGAGCGCAACCTGCCCACCGACGTGGGGCTGGCGTTGGCGCTCGATGCGCGCCGCACCCTGCGCCCCGACCTGAAGATCCTGGCGATGTCTGCAACCGCCCAGGCAGAGTCGTTAGCGGCGCTGCTGGGCAACGGGCGCCAGGATGCCGAGGCCGGGCCGTGCCCGAGCATCGTGAGCGAGGGCCGCACCCACCCGATCGAGATCCGTTGGTCACCGCCGGGCAAGGGCCAGCGGCTCGAGCAGAGCGTCACCGAGACCGTCCTGCTGGCGTTGCGCAACGACATCGGCGACGTGCTGGTGTTCCTTCCCGGCATCGGCGAGATCACCCGCGTCTACCAGGCCCTGGATCCGCTGGTGCCTGCGAACGTCGACCTGTACCCGCTCGCCGGTGCGTTGTCGCTGGCCGAGCAGGACCATGCACTCGCTCCGTCACCGCCCGGCCGACGGCGGGTGGTGCTCAGCACCGACATCGCCGAAACCTCGCTGACGGTTGCCGGCGTTCGCATCGTCGTCGATGCCGGTCAGGCACGCGTGCCGCGCTACGACATCCGCACCGGCATGACCCGGCTCACCACGGTGGCCACCAGCCGCGCCTCGGCCGACCAGCGCGCCGGACGCGCCGGGCGCACCGAACCGGGGGTGGCGTACCGCATGTGGAGCAAGCTCGAGCACTCCACCCGCCGCGCCCACCTCGAAGCCGAGATCACCCAGGTTGATCTGGCCGGACTCGCGCTGGAGTTGGCGGCGTGGGGAACACCGGTGGACCAACTCAGCTTCCCCGATCCGCCCCCGCCGCGCACGTTGGCACAGGGTGGGGAACTACTCGAGCTACTCGGGGCATTCGACAGCGAACACCACATCACTGCGGTGGGTCGGGCGATGCTCAACGTGCCAGCGCATCCGCGCCTGGCGCGCATGGTGATCGATGCCCAGGGCCATCACGACCAGTCGCTCGCCTGCGTGATCGCCGCACTGCTGGACGATCGCGACATCCTGCGCGGTCGCGCCGACGATCTGCCCGCCGACCTGTCTCTGCGCATTCGCGTGGTCACCGGTCGCGAGCGGCACGAGCGCGCCGATCGTGGTGCTGTCGACCGCCTCGTGCGCCGGGCACGCGACATTGCCAGGCGCGTCGGGGTGACGTTCGATCTCGATGACATCAACCCTGATCGTTCAGGTGCCGTGTTACTGCTCGCGTATCCAGACCGCCTTGCGGTGAGGCGCTCGCAGCCCGGGCAGTTCCAGCTGCGCACCGGTGCCGGGGCGTGGGTCGCCAAGGGCGATCCACTTGCAAACGAAACATTCGTGGTCGCTGCCGATGTCGATGGCGACCGCAAGAACACGCGGCTACGGCTGGCCGCAGGCATCGATGCCGACGAGGTTGCCGCTGCGCTCGGTGACGCCGTGGAGACTCGACACACCCTGGTGTGGGACCGCGAACGCAATGACATCGTCGAACGGCTCGAACGCCGGCTGGGCAACATGAAGCTGGACGAGCGCGTGCGCCGGCCCGGAGCATCGGTGGCCACCACCGATGCGTTGATCGAACGCCTCCGGGTGACGCGCCTCGCTGCGCTGCACTGGTCGCCCGCCGCTACGCAGCTGCGTCAGCGCGTCGAGTTCATCCGTCGGGCGACGGCGAATTCGGGCAGTGCACAGACCTGGCCGGACTGGTCCGACAGCGGGCTCGTGCGAACCCTGGACCAATGGCTTGCGCCGTACCTCGACGGCATGACCAGCATGACCGAGGTGGCGTCGTTGAACCTCGCCACGGTGCTGCGGGCCGGCCTGCAGTGGCCGCTCGGCAGGGACCTCGACGACCTTGCGCCGATGCACCTCGAACTCGCATCGGGCCGGCAGCTACTACTGGACTACAGCGGCGACCAACCATCAGCGTCGGTACGCGTGCAAGATCTATTCGGCACGGGCGTGCACCCCACGGCTGCCGGGGTGCGCGTTGTGTTGCACCTGCTCTCGCCCGCCGACCGTCCGATACAGATCACCGCCGACCTGCCCGGTTTCTGGGCCGGATCGTGGGCCGAGGTACGCAAGGACATGGCCGGCCGTTACCCGAAGCACCAGTGGCCGATCGATCCGAGCACCGCTGCTCCGAAGCGGATGAAGGACCGCTGAGCGGTTCGGCCCCACAGCGCGCTACCGGCGGCTTTCACGACCGAACGGCACGCCAGTACGGTGAGACCATGCCGGACTTCGAGTTCACCGAGTTGCTTCCCCTTGGCGCAGACGACACCACGTATCGCCGTATCAGCACCGAGGGCGTGTCCACCTTCGATACCCCTGAGGGCACGTTCCTGAAGGTTTCGCCCGAGGCCATCACGTTGCTCACCGAGACGGCGATGAAAGACATCGCCCATCTCCTGCGGCCTGCTCACCTCAAGCAGTTGGCAAGCATTCTCACCGACCCCGAGGCCAGCGACAACGACCGCTTCGTGGCGCTCGACCTGTTGAAGAACGCCAACATCGCCGCCGGGGGCGTGTTGCCGATGTGCCAGGACACCGGCACTGCAATCGTGAAAGCGAAGAAGGGTCAGTACGTGTTCACCGGCGGCGGCGACGAACAGGCCATCGCTCGGGGCGTGTACAACACCTACCTCACCAGCAACCTGCGCTACAGCCAGATGGCTCCGCTCACCATGTACGACGAAGTCAACACCGGCAACAACCTGCCGGCCGAGATCAAGATCAGCGCCACCGACGGCGATGCCTACAAGTTCTTGTTCATCGCCAAGGGCGGCGGTAGCGCCAACAAGAGCTACCTGTTCCAGGAGACCAAGGCGCTGCTCAACGAAAAGACGCTGCTGCCGTGGTTGTTCGAGAAGATGAAGACGCTCGGCACCGCGGCCTGTCCCCCGTACCACCTCGCCGTGGTCATCGGCGGCACGTCGGCCGAGTTCGCGGTCGAGACGGCCAAGATCGCCAGCACCAAGTACCTCGACAGCCTGCCCACCAGCGGCAGCCCCAGCGGGCACGCGTTCCGCGACATCGACCTCGAGGCCAAGGTCCTGAAGCTGTCGCAGCAGACCGGTATCGGTGCGCAGTTCGGCGGCAAGTACTTCTGCCACGACGTGCGTGTGGTGCGCCTACCCCGCCACGGCGCCAGTTGCCCCGTGGCCATGGCCGTCAGCTGTTCAGCCGACCGTCAGGCACTCGGCAAGATCACACGCGACGGCATCTTCCTGGAGCAGCTCGAGACCGATCCCGCGCGGTACCTGCCCGAGATCACCCACGACGAACTCGGCGAGCATGTCGTCAACATCGACCTCAACCGGCCGATGGCCGAGATCCGCGCCGAGCTCAGCAAGTACCCCGTGAAGACCCGCGTCATGCTCAGCGGGCCGATGGTGGTCGCCCGCGACATCGCCCATGCCAAGCTCAAGGAACTGCTCGATTCCGGCCAGCCGATGCCGCAGTACATGAAGGACTACTGCGTGTACTACGCGGGGCCCGCCAAGACCCCTGCCGGATATGCAAGCGGCTCATTCGGCCCCACCACGGCCGGGCGCATGGACAGCTACGTCGACGAGTTCCAGGCCGCCGGCGCCAGCATGATCATGCTCGCCAAGGGCAACCGCAGCCGGCAGGTCACCGACGCATGCAAGGCCCACGGCGGGTTCTACCTGGGTTCCATCGGCGGGCCCGCTGCGCGGCTGGCGCAGGACTGCATCACCAAAGTCGAGGTGCTCGAATACGCCGAGTTGGGCATGGAGGCGATCTGGAGGATCGAGGTCCAGGATTTCCCCGCGTTCATCGTGGTCGACGACAAGGGCAACGACTTCTTCGACCTCGTCAACAAGCCGATGCCCGGCACCCCGGTGCAACTGCACTGAGCGCTCCGGCGGCCTGGACCAGCACCTTGGCCCAGCAGGTTGATCTAGGGGGTCTGGCCGAGCTCGCCGGCGAGCTCGCCGAGGCGCATCTCGCCGTCGCGGGTCTGGCCGCCCTGGGCCATGAACCGCTCCATGGCATCGCGCGTGCCAGGGCCACCGAGCGCACCCTGGAACGCAGCACCCTCGGCGAGGAGGTCGGCCACCACGTCCTTTTCGGCGCGTAACACCGATGCCTTGCCAGCGGCAACGGCGTGCGGGGGAAACGATGCAATTCGCCGGGCGATCCGGTGCACGTGCGCCCACAGTTCGTCGGCCGCCAGCGTGCGGTTGACCCAACCCCAGGCTTCGGCGAGCTCGGCGGACACATCGTCGCAACCGAGCACTACCTCGAGCGCACGCGAGCGCCCGACCAGGCGCGCCAGGCGCACGGTACCCGAGCCACCGGGGATGATGCCGAGTGCCACCTCCGGCTGGTTGAACACTGCCCGGCCCGCCAGCGCGAAGCGCATGTCGCAGCTGAGCGCCAGCTCGCTGCCGCCGCCCCCGACCCGTCCCTCGATGACGGCGATGGTGGCCTTGGGCATCGTGCGGAACGCCTCGCACATCGCATGGAAGGGGTTCAGCTCGGTGGGCGATGTGCCCCGATCGGTGGGAAAGCCAAGGATCAGCCCGACGTCGAAGTGGGCGATGAAGAAGTCGGGGTTGGCCGAGCACAGCACCACGACGCGCACGTCGTCGTCGGCGGCGAGGACTCCCGCAAGTTGCGCCAGCTCCATGAACATCGGACCATCGAGCAGGTTGATCTCACCGTTGTCGATGGTGACGGTGGCGATGCCATCAGCCACGTGGACCCGAACGGTGTCGTAGCCGCCGTAGCTCATCGCGAGGTCCCGGCGCACAACGCCGACCCGCGCCCAGGCAAGGGCCTCACAGCAGGCTCTTCACCACGGCCCGGGTGCGAGCCAACTCGTCAGGATTGCCACCGAATTCGACGGCGGCGAAGTCGGTCACGCCGACGCCGGCCAACGCGCGGATTCGATCGGCCACCTCGGCCTCGCCACCAACGATGGCAATGTCCTCGGGGCCCCTGGCGCCCTCGAGGTCGAGCATCGCCCGATAGCTGGGCAGCTGGCCGTACATCTGGAACGTCTGCGCGGCACGGGCGAGCGCAGCTGGTACGTCGTCGGTGACGCACACGGGCAATGCGGCGATGACGCGTTGGTCGGGCCGACCGGCGGCCTCGGCCGCACGCCGCAGTGTGGGCACTGTGTGATCGCGCAGGGTCGCCGGACCGGTGCACCACGTGAGCGTTCCGTCGGCCAGCGCTGCACTGACGCGTAGCATCTGCTCGCCGAGAGCAGCCACCACCACCGATGGCCGGCTGGACCCCGGTACAGACACGCCGCCCATCACCTGATACGCCTCGCCCTGAAAGCTCACCGGTTGGCCCTCGAGTAGGGGCATCATCACGCTGAGGTATTCGCGCAGGTGACGAACCGGCTTGTCGAACGACATGCCCCACAAGCTCTCGACCACCATCTTGTGGCTGAGGCCGATGCCCAGACACAGTCGCCCGCTTGCCGCAGCATTCACGGTGAGCGCCTGCTGGGCCATCATCATCGGATGCCGGGGATAGGTGGGTACGACGCTGGTGCCGAGCTCGATGCGGGGCACCTCGCGGCCCACGACCGCCAGCGCGGTCAGCGCATCGTGCCCGAAGATCTGCGGGGCCCAGAAGCTGGCGAAGCCGTCGGCCTCGGCCGCCTTGGCCTCGGCAACGATCTGATCGATGGTGCCGTCGTTGGTGGATCCGGTGAAAATTCCGATGCGCATAGCAGCACCGTAGCCCGCAGGCGCTCGACGCCCCGATGTGGAGTCGGGGGAGCAGCGGCGGGACACGTCGCCGCACACATCGCAGCGTGGATCAGATGCCGCGCGGGCGCCGATCGGGCAACGGCGAGAAGTCGGGGCGGCTGTCGGTGCCGTAGCGGGGGGCGAGCCCAGCGGTGAGGGCGGCGAACGCAACGGTGAGTAGTACGAACATGATCATCATCTCCTGTGATTAGAATCCACATGAGTATCGCATTCCCCTATCAATAACGGTCACGCATATATATGAACGATTCGATCACAAACCACGATCTACCGCTGGGCGTGGAAGTACGCCATCTGGCGGCGCTCGAAGCGATCGCCCGAACCCACTCGTTCTCGCAGGCTGCGGTGCTGCTCGGGTACGCACAGAGCGCAGTGTCCCAGCAGATCGCCACGCTCGAGCGAGCGGTCGGCCACAAGCTGGTCGAACGCCCTGGCGGTCCCCGCCCGGTGTCGCTGACCAGCGCCGGCGAGGTGTTACTACGACATGCCATCCACATCACTGCCCGGCTCGGCGCCGCCAAGGCCGACCTCGACGCGCTGACCGCCGGCGAGGCCGGCGTGCTGCGCGTGGGCACCTTCCAGTCGGCCAGCGCCCGGTTGCTGCCCTCCACCCTCATGCTCTTTCGCGACCACTGGCCCCGCGTCACCGTGGAGCTACGCAACGAACGGCCGGGCGCCGTCCTCGACGAACTGGTGCGTGCCGGTCGGCTCGACCTGGCGTTCTCCGATACCCCGGTACACGCCACCCCACTGGCCAGTCGCGAGTTGATCCACGATCCCTATGTGGTGATGCTGCCGCCAGGGCATCCGCTGGGAGACCTCGATGAGCTCGATCTCAGCGAGCTCGACGGCGCCCGGTTCATCGCCGCCGCCACCGAGGACACCTGCGATGCGCGGGTGTTCGAGGCGCTCGAACGCTCGGGTGCCCACCCCCACATGGTGTTTCGCAGCGACGACAACCTGACCACTCAGCGCCTCGTGGCCTCAGGCCTGGGCGTGGCCGTGGTGCCGCTCCTGGCCGTCGAGCTGTTCGTGCCCGACGCAGCGGTCACCGTCTTGCCGCTCGCAGCACATCATCAGCTGACCCGCCGTATCGCCATCGTCTGGCACGAGGACCGCGACCGTTCCCGCGCTGCGGAGGCGTTCATCGAAACCGCCGTAGCCGCTGCCGAGCGCATTGGTCTGCCGACGGTACCGGTTGTCACGTCGCGCCAGCGCGCCACGCTGGTGGTCTGACGGTCGGCAGGTCTGTCAGCTGCCGGAGACGACCGCAGCGATCAGGCGAGGCTGACGAGCTCGAGCCAATCGGGGCTGAAGTAATCGACCTGGCCGTCGGGCATCAGCAACACCTTGGTGGGCTTCAGCTGCTCGACGAACTCAGAGTCGTGGCTCACGAACACAATGGTGCCCTTCCACGTACTGAGCGCGTCGGCCACGGCCTGACGGCTGGGCGGATCGAGGTTGTTGGTGGGTTCGTCGAGCAACAACAGGTTGTTGCGACCGACCATCAGCATGGCGAGCGCCAACTTGGTCTTCTCGCCGCCGCTCAACGTGCCGCTGTTCTGGAACACCTTTTCGCCCATCAGCCCGAACATGCCCAGCATGCCGCGCAGCTGTGTCTCGGTGAGCGTGACATTGGACGGCACCTCGGAACGGATGTTGTTGAGCAACGACTCGTTGGTGCGCAGGTTGTCGTGCTCCTGGGCGTAGTAGCCGACGTTCACGCTATGGCCGAAGCTGTAATCACCGAGCGTGGCCTGGGTCTCGCCGGCGAGGATGCGCAGCAGGCTGGTCTTGCCGGCGCCATTGAGCCCGAGCACCAACAGGCGCTCGCCGCGGCCGATGTCGAACGACACGTCCTCGAACACCGGCACCCCAGAGCCGTAGCCCTTCGAGAGCTGGCGCGCCGTGATGACCGTGGCCCCCGATGCGGGCGGCTCGGGGAACTTGACCTTCATCTGCTTGTCGCCAGCGCCCACGTGCACACGCTGCGACTCGAGCCGGGCGATCTGCTTTTCCTTGCTGTGCGCCATGGTGGCCTTCGTGGCCTTGGCGCCAAAGCGATCGACCACCGATTGCAGCCGGGCGATCTCCTTGGTCTGCAACACCGCCTGGCGGGCGAGCCGCGATTCGTCGGCGGCGCGGGCGGCGCGGTACTGGCTGTAGGTGCCGCGGTATTCCACCAGGTGACCGGTGGCGTCCTCGGCCGGGCGATCGAGGTGCAGCACGCGGGTGATGGCCTCGTCGAGCAGATCGAGGTCGTGGCTGATGACCAGCATCGCGCCGCGGTACTTGCGCAGGAAGTCGAGCAACCAGTTCTTCGCATCGATGTCGAGGTGGTTGGTGGGCTCGTCGAGCAGCAGCGCATCGCTGCCGGCGAAGAGAATGCGTGACAGCTCGACACGGCGCCGCTCGCCACCGGACAACACGCCCAGCGGCAGGTCGAGACGGTCGGCCTTCAACCCGAGGCCGGCAGCAATAGAACGGGCCTCGCTCTCGGCCGCATAGCCACCGGAGCTGGCGAAATCGTCCTGCGCCTTGCTGTAGCGGGCGACGTTGCGCTCGCTGGTCTCTTCTTCCATCGCAATGCGCAGCTTCTCGATGCGCGTGATCTGATCGTCGATACCGCGCCCGGACAGCACGTGGGTGATGGCCGTGCGACCATCGAGCACCCCGGCGATGCGGGGGTCCTGGGGCAGGTAACCGAAGCCACCCTTGCGCAGGATCTTGCCGCCGATGGGCTCGGTCTCGCCGCCGAGCACCCGAAAGAACGTGGTCTTGCCTGCCCCGTTACGGCCGACCAGGCCCACCTTGTCGCGGGGCATGATGGTGAACGAGGCCTGATCGACAACGAGCCGACCGCCAATCTCCACCGAAACACCCTGTACCTGAAGCATCTGTCAAGGGTGGCAGCGCCTCCCCCGAACCGCAACCGCCCTGCAGCATTGCTGCTTAGTATTCGTCACATGGAGATCGCGGCAACCGACGCACCAACGAGCGCGACCGCACGACGCCGCGCATGGGCGCTCGCTGCACCCATTGGCTGTGCGTGCGCAGCGGCGGCCGGAGCGATGTACCTGGCGGCACACGATCCTGCAGCGGGCGGCGGCATACCGCCCTGCCCGTTCCATGCCATGACCGGGCTGTGGTGCCCGGGGTGCGGGCTCACGCGCGCCACGCATGCGGTGCTTCGCGGTCACATCGCCGCAGCCTTCGGCTTCAACCTGTTCTTCCCGTTGTTCCTGGCCGGGACGGTCATTGCCTGGCTTGCCTGGGTTCGTTCCGCACTCGGCCGGGCCCCTCTCGGTTGGTTGGTGCGGGTCCCCGCACGGCTACCAGTGGCCGCCGGCGTGGCACTGCTCGCCTTCGGTGCGCTGCGCAACATGCCCGGGTTGCAGGCCCTCGCCCCGTAGCCGGCCGCAGCCAAACCATCGCCCGCACTACAGCGCCTAGGGTTTCGTGGGCGGGGGAATCGTGACGGGTGCCCGCACCGTGGTGACCGGTGCAGCAGTCGTCGGCGTGGTGACCGTGGGCTTCGTGGTGGGCGTGGGCTTGGCAGTGGTCGTTGTCGGTGCCGGCTTTGACGACGTGGTGGTCGTTGCGGGCTTGACCGTGCTGGACGACGTGGGCTTCGACGTCGATGTCGTCGCCGTCGTGGTCTTGTCCGGCACCGTGTTGGTCGAGCCATTACTGCCCGTCGGAGCCCCCATCGAATCGTCCTGGAAATCGGTGGTGAGGCACTTCCCCTCACCCGGCACGGCGCCGAGCATCAACGCAATGGTGTTGGCCATCATCCGTCGGCCAGACTCGGTGAGATGCAGGTTGTCGGCGCCGGTCAGCGCCCCGTCCTCGGTGATCGCAGCCCAGTCGACCACGATCACGTTCGGGAACAGCGAACCCTCGGCGATGATGATGTTGTTCACATCGAGCTGCATCGGCCGGAAGACCGTGGTGGTCAACAACACGGTGGGTCGCGGCGCCAGACGTGTCAACAGGAGGTGCAGCTGCGCCTGATATGACTGCTTGTCACCGAGGTAGTTGTTGCCGAGCAGCACCACCGCAGCGTCCCAATCGGCTGAGAGCCGCCCGTCGAGCACCTTGTTACCGAACTCAATGAAACGGCCGGTCTCGGCATCGACCTCGACCTGCCAACCGCGCGGCACCAACGCCGTGCAGGCCTGAGCCCCATAGCGTTGCGAGATCGACGACATGATCGAATCACCGATCAGGATCACACGGTTCCCCGAGGTTGCCGAGCCAACGGGCCCACTGGCGTTGTTCGGCAACGAGATCGTGACCACGCTGGGCACCAACGGCGCCAGCCCCAACGCGTCGGGGAGCGCGCCGACGCCGCTGACGGTCAGCGGCACGGGCGCATCAGCCTCGGTCAGCGCGTGTCTGGTGCAACCGGCAAGGCTGGCAACGGCGACCGCCACCGCTGCGGCCACGCCCAGCGCACCGTGTCTGCGGGCTGCGGTCATGGCCCTATTGGATCCAGTCCAAAGCCGGTACGCAAGTCACCCCTGCCGCGGCAACGTCCTACTTGTTCGATTTGAGCTCCTCGAGAATGCCCTTGAGCAGGTCGTTGTCGGTGGGACCACCCTGTGTCAGGTCGCGCTTGGTGGCCTTGTTGTACACCTTCACCATGGCGAACACCACCAACGCAGTGAGCACGAAGGTGATCAGTTGGTTGACGAAGCTTCCCCACGCCAACGACTTGTAGGCCCTACCCGCGAGACCCGAGCAGTCCTTCTTGCCGGTGGCTGCACCCGTGACGGGGTCGAGGATCTCCTGGCATTTGATGAACAGCCCGATGGTCCCGGTGAAGATGTCCTTCACGAACGAGTCGATCACGGACTTCACGGCGAGGCCCATGATGAAGGCCACGGCGACCGACACCAGGTCACCGGTCATGATGAACTCTTTGAACTCCTGGATCAGACCCTTTTTCTCAGACATGTGGCACTCAGCTCCTGTCGGTCAGGGTCGACTTTTCGATGTCGACGATCGCATCATTGAAGCATGCCCCTGCGCCGAGGTCGTTGATTTCTCGAGGGATCAGCACATTCGCCGTGAACGCATTGTCGAAGTGCCGACGCCACAGGCCCTTGGGGATGGACACCACGCCAGCGCGCACCGAACCATCGACGCTGGCCTGCACCACGAGCTCGCCGAGGTCGTTGAAGACACGCACCCGATCGCCATCGACCACACCACGTGCTGCCGCATCGGAGGGGCTCATCGACACAACGGCGTTCGGTGGGCCGAACTCGGCGAACATGGAGTTGATCGTCCGGCTGGTGGCCGGCGTCAACAGGGTGAGTCCAGTCGGCGAACCGCTCACCGGCACCGGCCTGAACCGGGGCAGCGGCATCTCGCTGGCCGGGTCCAGCAGCCGGGCCCGCGTCGAGCCGTCGCCGAACCCGGGGCGGGTGTCGATGAACTGCACCGTCGCACCGGGCGCCCGACGCAACGGCAGTGAGTCCGAACTGCCATCGGTACGCATCAGCGCCAACAGCCGCGATGGATCGGGGTCGAACTCCTGGGCAGCGAACCCGAGCGCACGGGCCAGACCCGAGGCAACCTCGTCGTTGCTGCGGCTCTCGCCAACGCGACCGATGACCGGGTCGACAGCGAGCAACGAGAACGACCCGTACGACCTGGCCAGATCGGCCACCTCGAAATGCGTGGTGGCAGGCAGGATCACATCGGCGTACATCGCCGTATCGGTCATGACCTGTTCGTGCACCACGGTGAACACTGCATTGCTGGCCAGACCGCGCAGCATCATGGCCTGATCCATGGCGGTGACCGCCGGATTGGCTCCCTGTACGAACAACACACTGGTCTGGGGCCAACCGTCGAGTTCGCCGTTCAGGGCAAGTCCGACATCGTTCATGTTCATCGTGACGCGCGCCTGACGCTGGATGCCCTGGGGCCACAGGGCGTCGTTGTCGAGCGGAGCGCCGCCCGAGGTGGAGCCGATGACCCCACTGCCCCGGCGCCCGAAGTGGCCGGCCACCAACCACAACCCCAAGGCACCCACGCAGCCAGCGCCGCCGTTGCGGTTTCGCTCGAGGCCGTAGCCGAGACGCATCAGGGCCGGAGCATCGGTGACGAGCATCGTCGCGAAGGCCTCGATGTCGACGGCCGGCACGCCGCACACCTCGGCGGCGCGCTCGATGGTCCATTCCTCGGCGGCGTCGAGGAACGCATCGCTGCCAGACGTGTGCGCAGCAAGAAACTCAGTGGCGACATGACCATGGTGCCGTAGCCAACGCGCTGCCGCGTACGCCAGCACCACGTCGGTGCCGGGCCGGATAGCCAGATGTAGATCGGCGCGCGCGGAAACAGCAGTGCGACGCGGGTCGATCACCACCAGTTGTGCGCCGCGCTTGGTGGCGGCCGTGAGCAGCGGCACGAGATGACTGTTCGAGGCCTGCGGGTTGGCACCCCACACCACGATCAGCCCGGCATGGTCGAGGTCATTGGGATCGGCGCTGAGCATCGACCCGAACACCTGGTGCCACGCAGCACCAACGGTGGACGCACAGATCGTGTGCTCGACATCGGGGCAGCCGAGGCGCTCGAACAACATCGGCGTGAGCGCATTGGCCAACACCCCGCCCGATGAGCTGTACAGGTACGGCACAACGCTACGCACGCCGTGCTCGGCAATTGCCGCGCCGAGCCGGGCGGCGGTCATCATCTCGGCTTCGTCCCACGAAGCGGTACGGAACTGGCCGGACCCCTTCGGGCCGGTGCGGATCAGCGGGGTGAGCACGCGTTCGGGGGCGTAGACGCGCTTGGCATGGTGCTTCACCTTCTGGCAGATGAAACCCTGCGTGAACGGGTTGGCGGTGGGGCTGGTGTCGGCGTCGACGCCAACGATGCGACCGTCGTCGACGGTGACAGCGAGCGAGCAGGTATCCGGGCAGTCGAGCGGACAGGCGGTGGTGAGCACGTGGCGCATCGCACCAGTCTGCCCCCGAATCGCGTGCACGGCCAGCAGATCCCGCTACTACCGTGGCACCCGTGAGTGAGCGCTACGACCTCGTCATCGTCGGCATGGGCTCGGGCGGGATGGCCGCCGCCGAGTTCGCTGCCGCACTCGATCTGCAGGTGGCCGTCGTCGAGCGCGGTCGCGTCGGTGGCGACGGCTTGTGGACGGGCAGCGTGCCATCAAAGGCGCTGCTCGCCACGGCACGGGCCGCCCACACCATCCGTCATGCGGGCCTGTACGGCCTGACCTCCACCGAACCGCTCATCGACTTGTCGATGGTGTGGCGGCGCATCCGTGCGGTGCAGGCACACATCGCCCGGACCGACGATGATCCCGCCCGGTACCGCGCAATGGGCCTCACCATCATT
>WLMZ01000169.1 GCA_009726095.1 Actinomycetota bacterium | reverse complement strand
TGTGTCGTCCGGTCCCGATACTGCCAACCACACCACCTCCACTGGTGGCGACACGGCGGCCCCACCGATCTCCACAACCTGCTGCCGTTATGCAGCCGACACCACCACGCCGTCCACGAAGGCGGCTGGAAACTCACCCTGCACGTTGACCGATCACTCACGATCACCTTCCCCAACGGCACCACACAAAGCACCGGACCACCCGGCACACAACGGGCCGCCTGATGGTCCGCCGTGCGCCCTGCGCGATGATGCGATATGCGTTATCGACGGCTCGGCAGAACAGCACTACAGGTCAGCGAACTGTGCCTTGGCACGATGAACTTCGGACCGCAGACCACCGAGGCCGACTCGCACCTGATCATGGACCACGCGTTGGAGCTGGGCATCAACTTCTTCGACACGGCCAACCGCTACGGCGGCGACAAGGGCGTGGGTGCCACCGAGGACATCATCGGACGATGGTTCGCCCAGGGAGGCGACCGCCGCGACAAGGTGGTGCTGGCCACCAAGCTCTTCGGCCCGATGAGCGAATGGCCCAACGATGGCCGCCTGTCGGCACGCCACATTCGCGCTGCGTGTGATGCCAGCCTGCGTCGCCTGCAGACCGACCACATCGACCTGTACCAGATGCATCACATCGACCGAACCGCCCCGTGGGACGAGGTATGGCAGGCGATGGAGACCCTGACCCAGCAGGGCAAGATCATCTATGTCGGCAGCAGCAACTTCGCCGGATGGCATATCGCACGCGCCAATGAAGCCGCGTCGCGCCGCGGCTTTCTGGGCCTGGTGAGCGAGCAGAGCCACTACAACCTGCTGGTCCGTACGGTCGAGCTCGAGGTGTTGCCGGCCTGCCGCGAATACGGCGTCGGGGTCATCCCCTGGAGCCCGCTGTCGGGCGGGCTGCTGGGTGGCGTACTCGGCAACGAGGCCACGGCCCGTCGGCAGTCACCGCAGGCACTCAAGCGCATCGACAAGATCCGCCCGCAGCTGCAACGTTGGGAAGACCTGTGCGCAGGGCTGGGCGAGCAACCGGCAGCGGTGGCGCTGGCCTGGCTGTTGCACCAACGCGATGTCACCTGCCCAATCATCGGGCCGCGCACGATCGAGCAGTTGAACGGCGCATCGTTGCGTGCGCTCGACATCACGCTCGAACCCGACACACTGGCCCAGATCGAGGCCATCTTCCCCGGTCCGGGCGGCACTGCGCCGGAGGCCTACTCCTGGTAGCGGGTAGCGGGTAGCCGGTAGCCGGTAGCGGGTAGCCGGCAGCGGGCAGAGCGGGCAGAGCCGGTAGCGGGCAGCGGGCAGAGCCGGTAGCGGGCAGCGGGCAGAGCCGGCAGCGGGCCCGGCAACGCTCAGACGAGCTCGTAGTCGCCGAGCTTGGGCGCCGCCATCTCCTGGCGGAACCGGTCGAACGTGAACGGCCACGCCGCCGGGATGCCCCGGTCGTCGAGGTACCAGCTGCGGCAACCCGAGGCCCACACGGTCTTCTTCGCCGCCGCGATGCGTTCGGTATCGAAGGCCTCGGTGGCGGAGTGGCTGGCGCTGATCTCGCGGCAGCGACCGCTCTCGATCTGCTCGACCAACGCCATCACGTACGCGATCTGGAGCTCGGCCACCTCGATCAGCGAGAAGTTGCCGACCGGGCCGTTGGGGCCGTTGAGCATGAACAGGTTCGGGAAACCCGGCACCGAGATGGACAGGTGGGCCACCGGGCGCTGCGCCCAGACGTCATCGAGCTGTAGCCCATCTCGGCCGATCACGTGAATGGGCCGCAAGAACCGATCGGTCCGGAAACCGGTGGCGAGCACCAGCACATCGAGTTCGTGCAGCCGACCATCGACGGTGCGTACACCCGCTGGTTCGATGGCCTCGATGCCCTCGGTGACCAGTTCGGCGTTGGGCTGCTGGATGGCCTGGTAAAAGTTGGGCGAGACCACCAACCGCTTGCACGCGGCGCGGTAATCGGGGCGTAGCTTCTCGCGCAGCACAGGGTCGTGCACGTTGTTCTCGAGGTTGGCGCGACACGCTGCCTCGATCACGTGCATCTCCGGTGATTCGGCATCGACGATGGCGTTCGAGAAACGATCGGCGAACCCGCGTGAGATCTCGTCGCGCATCTGGTCGATGATCTCGGGATGCGCGCGGAACGCAGCGATTTCGGCATCGGTGAACGCCGGGTTCTCCTGCGGGGCGATCCACTGCGGGGTGCGTTGGAACATGGAGATGAAGGGC
Source organism: Actinomycetota bacterium (assembly GCA_009726095.1). Taxonomy (GTDB): domain Bacteria; phylum Actinomycetota; class Acidimicrobiia; order Acidimicrobiales; family Ilumatobacteraceae; genus WLMZ01. The sequence goes on along the minus strand of WLMZ01000169.1, from coordinate 2,066 downwards.
ACCCGGTCCACCAGCGCTGTCACGATCTGCACCGCCGTGGAACCCGTGCCGACCACGCCGATGCGGGCATCGTCGAGCTGCACGCTGTGATCCCAGCGCGCGCTGTGGAACGACGCGCCCCGGAACGTGTCGAGCCCGGCGAGGTCGGGCATGTTCGGGTGGTGCAGCACACCCGTGGCGGCGATGACGACATCGACGGTATCGAGCGGGCCGGTGGCCGTGGAGAGGTGCCAGCGACCGTTGACGAACTCGGTACGGTCGATGGCCGTGCCATAGCGGATGCGCCCGTCGAGGTGATGGCGATGCGCCACGCCCTCGAAGTACGACTGGATCTCGTCGCCGGGGGCATAGCGATGGCTCCACGCCGGGTTGGGCTCGAACGAATAGCTGTACAGGTGCGAGGGAACATCGCAGGCAATCCCCGGATAGGTGTTCTCGCGCCAGGTGCCACCGAGCCGGTCGGCCTTTTCGTAGATGACCCAGTCGTGATACCCGGCGTTGTCGAGCGTGATCCCGCTGAGCAGGCCCGACATCCCGGCACCGATGATCGCGAAGCGCATCGGTCGGCGGGCGCCCGATGGCGCAGTTCCGTTGGTCATGGTCATGATGCTCCTGAGGCGGTGACGACTTCGGCTTGTTGGCGCCGCGTTGCGGCCCAACCCGGTCCGCGCAACACGAACGAGAGCCGATCCCTCCAGTTGGTGGACCGGGCGACGTCGCGGAACATGTCGCGGTATTCGTGTGTGGCAATACCAAAGAGGTTGTGTGTGCCGATGTTCTTGGTGAGCCCGTAGACCACCGGATCGGATGGGTCCTCGCGCTGGAAGGTGCCGAACAGGCGGTCCCAGGTGATGAGGATGCCGCCGTGGTTGCGGTCGAGGTAGCGCCGATTGCTGCCGTGATGGGCCCGGTGATGCGACGGCGTGTTGAGCACTTCTTCAGCCGGCCCGAGCGAGTCGATGAGGTCGGTGTGGATCCAGAACTGGTAGATCAGGTTGATCGCCCGCGAGTGCTCGATGAGCGATGGTCGTACGCCGAGACGCGCCATCAGTCCCACGGGGACCCACACCCCGAACGCACTGGCCACGGGCTGACGCAAGGCCGTGGAGAGGTTGTAGTGCTCGCTGGAGTGGTGCACCACATGGATGGCCCACATTGCACGCACCTCGTGCATGAAGCGGTGGTTCCAGTAGTAGGCGAAGTCCCAGCCAACCAGGGCGATGGCCCACGCCAACGGCGTGTTGCCCAGGTCGCGGTGCTGGCCCTTGGCCCACAGCCGCTGCACATCGCCGAGGTACGACGCCGTAGTGGTAAGCGCAAGACCACCCGCTGCCACGGCGGTGACGCCGCCGACACCGGCCACGCGGCGGGCGCGGCGGCTCAGCCGCTGGCCCGTCTCGGTCGCGGGAGCCCGGGCCGCCACCCGATCGGCGATGGTGGTGATGACGACCGCCGACAGGGCCGTGCGCAGCAGCACCTTGCCGAACCTGCCCTTGCCGGGCACGACCAGCCGACCGAGGTGCTCGGTGATCGGCACGATGACGCTGCCGATGCCCATCGCCAAACTGGCGATGGTGTCGGGTCGGAAATAGTCGGCCGGCGACGATCCACGCGTGTGGGCGCGCCTGCGCAGGGCGCGATCCTCGAGCACCATCGACCCGAGGTACAGGGGCGTGGCTGCAACAGAGAGGTCCATACACCTGTCTTTCTACACGGCGGAGCCGCTCCGGCTCACTTCGGCAGGGACTGCTTGGCCTTCTCGACCAGATGCGCCGGCAACACGTCGTAATGACTGTGTTGCGCAGTGAACCGTCCACGGCCACCGGTCATCGAGCGCAGGTCGACCGCGTACCGTACGAGCTCGCTGGTCGGGACATTCGCGGCGATCTCGTGTTCGCCGTACTCAGCAGCGTTGGTGCCCTGCACGCGCCCGCGCCGGGTGTTGATGTCGGCCATCACGTCGCCCTCGTACACGCTGGGCACGGTGACCAACAACAGCGAGATCGGCTCGAGCACGGCCACACCGCCGGCGGCGAGCGCATCTCTGAACCCCTGGCCGGCAGCCG
>WLMZ01000168.1 GCA_009726095.1 Actinomycetota bacterium | reverse complement strand
CGGGATAACCGGTGCGACCGCGATCACCGCTGGGGACGCGCATTCGTGCGCCCTCCTTGTAGACCAAACGGTCAAATGTTGGGGCCACAACGGCTTCGGGCAACTCGGTGATGGTACGAACGTCGACTCAAACACCCCGGTGGCAGTGACCGGGGTTACCGGCGCTACCGCGATCGCTGCTGGGGAATACCATACGTGTGCCCTGCTTACCGATACCACGGTCAAATGCTGGGGCAACAACGGCTTCGGGCAACTCGGTGATGGTACAAACATCGGCTCAAACACCGCGGTGTCAGTCACCGGGCTTACCAGTGCTACCGGAATCACTGCTGGGCTCTACCATTCGTGTGCCCTGCTTGCCGACACCACAGTCAAATGCTGGGGCTACAACGCCAGCGGGCAACTCGGTGATGGTACGACCGTCGACTCAAACACCCCGGTGTCAGTGACCGGGCTTGCCAGTGCTACCGCGCTCACTGCCGGGTTCCTGCATTCGTGTGCCCTACTGACGGATGCCACCATCAAATGTTGGGGCCAGAACTCCTACGGGCAACTCGGTAACGGTACGAACATCGGCTCAAACACGCCGGTGCCTGTGATGATGTGAACCTCAAGATCTGCGCACATGTGATGCCCGGCGGTGACGAAGCGGCGGCGCGTTTGGCGCCCGACGCGATTTTCGGATGAAGATCCGTGACCTTTCTGTGACCAACACGGCGCAGACGATCGCAGAGGAAACTCTCTCGACGGCCGCGAACAGTCTGCGTTACATGTAACATTGAGCTCATGGTCCGTCGTCAATCATCGTCGCCTACAGCCATTCGCGTCCGGGCCCACCGTGAGCGCCTCCGCGAGCAGGGACTACGACCGATTCAGATCTGGGTCCCCGACGTCAGATCACCGCGGTTCGCCGAGCAGGCACATCAGCAATCGCTCGCGATCGCGTCCAGCCGACACGAGGCCGACGACCAGGCCTTCCTCGACGCCTTAGCTGACGACGAGTGAACCGAGGCGAAATCTGGACTTCCGCAGCGGGCAGCGGATACGTGGGCAAGCCCCGACCTGTCGTCATCGTGCAAGACGACCGCTTCGATGCCACCGCTTCGGTGACCATCTGCGCGTTCACGACCGATCCGACCGACGCGCCCCTGATCCGATTAGTCGTCGAAGCCGACGAGGTGACCGGTCTTCGCGAACCGAGTCGGCTGATGGTCGACAAGATCACGACCATCCCCCGCTCGAAACTGGGCGAACGCATCGGTCAGTTGAACGACGACGACATGATCAGGCTGTCACGCGCGCTCGTCGTGTTCCTCGGGCTCGCAGGGACGTGACGAGCCCGCACGCTCCGCTCGCAGAAGAACTGGCTCGACCACCCACGAAGAGCGTTTGGCGGCCGACGCGATCTTCGGAGAACACTCCGTGACCGTTCAGTGACCAGCGCAAACGTGGAGGCGACGCCGGGAATCGAACCCGGATACACGGCTTTGCAGGCCGTTGCCTGAACCATTCGGCCACGTCGCCCGGAGCCCACTGACGTGAACTTCGGCTCCGAAACAATACCGCCTCGGTCGGCACTTCGTCAGTTCGACACCCCGAGATCTCACGACACGGCACACTCGCCACATTTCTGCCACCATCATCCGATGCGCCCACGCCTCACCCCGCTTGCCCTCTGTGTTGTCATCGGACTGTCCGTTGCTGCCTGCTCCAGCAATGGCACCAATTCGGCCGTATCCCCCACCACTCCGCCGGCCACCGAGATCGCCACCACGACCACGGTTGATCCAGCGCTCGCCACGGCCTACGCGCCGGCCGGCCCTTTTCCGGTCGGAGTCACCACGGCAACGATGGACAACGGGGTGAAGGTGGAGATCTGGTATCCAGCCGTTGCGGGTAGCACGGGCACCGAGACCTACGACGCACGCGACTTCACGGACCCGATCATTGCGTCGCTGCTCACCGGCGACATCCCGTCCACCGTCAGCTACCCGGCAACGCGTGATGCCGCCGTTGCCGAGGGCAAGTTCCCGATCGTGTTGAACAGCCACGGTGTATCCGCCTGGCGCTCAGCCAGCAGCTTCATCACGTCGCACCTGGCCTCGTGGGGCATGATCGTGGTCTCGCCCGATCACGCCAGCCGCGACCTCTATCACCTCGCCTCCAACATCCCCGCTGCTCCATCGACCACCACACCCGAAGCCAGCAGCACCACTCAGGCCGACACCACCACAACGCTCGACCCGAAGGTGCTCGCCCGCTTCGACGAGTCGGTCAACGACCTCTTGGGAAGCCTCGACTACATCACCGCCCAGAACAGCGCAACCGCAAGCCCCTTCGCCGGGCATGTCGATCTCGACCATGTCGGGGCGCTCGGCCACTCCGCTGGTGGGGGCACCATCTTGAAGGCAGCGCTCGACCCCCGGATCGACGGCTACGTCAGCATGGCCTCGGGCATTCTGAGCAATCAGGCTGAGCTGCCGGCGAAGCCGAGCTTCTTCCTCTCCGGCGCGATCGATCAGATCGCGAACACCGAGCGAACCCATCAGGCCTTCCTGACGGTTCCCGCTCCCTCGTTGTTCTGGCGTATCGATGGTGCCGGGCACAATGCCTTCGACGACCTGTGCACACTCGGTGGCGGCATCGGCATCATCGGTGTCGCCGAGGCCTCCGGACTCGGCGCATTCCTGGATTCTGCACCGATGGTCCGCACGCTCGGGTCCGACGGCTGCCTGCCCCCTGCCGTCCCGGTCACGACAACGTTCCCCATCATCGAGCACGCCACCACCGCATGGTTCCTGAACCTTTTCGGTGTTGACGCAACGCCCAAGGGGCTCGATCCATCGGTCGCTGGCTCCTACGACGTGAAGGTCACGATCGAACAACGCTGACCTCATTTCGCTCTCATCATGTAGCCGTTCTGTCGAGCGTCTACAGCCCGGCGCGTCCCGGCGCGACACCGGCCGGTGGGCCTTGACGGGTGCGGTAGTGTCCATTTTCAAGTCACGTCGGCGACGCCGTCGTTATTGAAAGAAGAATGCAGTGGCACAAGGTACCGTCAAGTTTTTCAACACCGAAAAGGGCTACGGCTTCATCTCCCGCGAGGGCGGAGACGATGTGTTCGTACACCACACAGGGATTGCCGGAAACGGCTTCAAGAACCTGCAAGAGGGACAGGCCGTCGAGTTCGACGTCGTGCCCGGCCGCAAGGGCGACCAGGCCGAGAACGTTCGCTCGCTGTAGAGCAGGCGGGTCCTCGGGCCCCTCTGGAATGCCAGGGATTGGTTCTCCAACACTGTTGTGCTGAATCGCGTCGGTGCCGCCTGCAAAGGAGTCGGCCGGCACGGCGATCAGCGCCTGGGTCTTCACGCATGTGCTGCCCAGGAAGGGCCGCACGCCCGACCACTCGCGCCCACGCGCCAACACCGACCGCGCCGACAAGGGTCAAAGGACCCTTGGCCTGCCGGTAACGCACGCATATGGTCGTGCTGGGAGCGTGATCGATGGATGTCCTTTACGGCAACCGGGACGACAACCGGGATGACAGCACCTCGCTACCAGCGAGTTCGCCGGTCGCCAGCTTCTTCATCGGCTTCACCCGGTACCTCGCCGCCGACGGCCGGGCGCTGCACCCGTTCCCGACGCCGGTTGCCGGACGCGACGAGCTGGTGCGGCTGTACCGGGCAATGGTGCTCACCCGCACCTTCGACGCCAAGGCCGTTGCGTTGCAGCGCACCGGACGGCTGGGCACCTTTGCCTCGTCGCTGGGCCAGGAGGCCGTTTCTGTTGGGGTGGGCGCGGCAATGCGCCCCGACGATGTGCTGCTGCCATCGTTTCGCGAACAGGGCGCCCAGTTCCTGCGCGGCGTCCTGCCCGAGGAGATCCTGTTGTACTGGGGCGGCGACGAACGCGGCAGCAACTACTGCGGGCCACGCGAGGACTTCCCCATCAGCGTGCCCATCGGCACGCACGCTCCCCACGCAGCAGGGGTCGCCATGGCCTTCCAGTTGCGCGGCGATGCACGCGTGGCCGTGTGTGTGCTGGGCGACGGTTCCACCTCGCGCGGCGATGTCTACGAGGCAATGAACCTGGCCGGATCGCACCACCTGCCGCTCGTGTTCGTGGTGAGCAACAACCAGTGGGCCATCTCGCTCCCCCGCTCGGCGCAGACCGCAGCGCAGACGCTGGCGCAGAAGGCCATCGGGTGCGGCTTCCCGGGCGAGCAGATCGACGGCAACGACATCGTCGCCGTGGTCGATCGCGTGGGCGCCGCCATCGAACGCGCTCGCGCTGGTGGAGGGCCGACGCTG
>WLMZ01000167.1 GCA_009726095.1 Actinomycetota bacterium | reverse complement strand
GTCCTTGCCCCCCGACACGGCGATCAGGATGCGATCATCGGGTTGCAGCATCTCGAAGTCGTCGATGGCCTTGCGAACCTGCTTGCGGCACATGTCAAGGAAGTGAGGCGCGCAGAAGTTGGCGTTGTGCCGGGGCACGTCGATGATGGCCGGCTCGCGGCACACGCGGCACTTCACAGGGCGCCACCGCTGATGACCGGGCGGATCTCGACGATGTCGTCTGCGCCGAGTTCCTCGTCGCTCGCGACCAGGGTGCCGTTGCGGATCACCAGATGAGACTCTCGATTGAGCTGCAGGTCGTTGAGCAGAGCATGCACTCGCCGCGGCCCAGCGATGTCGAGTTCGCGTCGCGGGTTCCTGAGCAACACCTTCATCTCTGATCCTTCGACATGTGAAATCCCTCTGGCAACGGTGGCAACGACTGAACCATTGTGGCGGATGGGAGGGTGCATCCGGCCAGAAAGTGTTGTCAGGGTGCCTTGCCGACGGATTTCAGGGTGCGGCGTTCGGATCGCGTGAGCTGTGGGATCGCCTCGAGTCGTAGCACCTGACCGGGGCGCAGCACCTCGAGGGCGACGACCTCCTCACGCCGACCGAGCGCCCGGCGGAGCAGTCGCACCGTCCAGAACGTTCCGCCGGCGATCAGCCAACCCCGACTGCCGCCGAGGAGACCGCGATGCAGGCCCTGGGCGCGAATATATGCAGATGGAGACAGGGGCGACCGACGTGCCATGTGGTCAGACCCGACGGATTTCTACGAGCGTTGTGCGCTTCTTGCCGCTGCGCTTGCCGAGCACGAAGAACACGAGCAGCAGCAAGATGCCGCCGACGACCGCACCGGCAACGAGTGGCTGCTTGCGGTCATCGACCTTGTGTTGGATGTCGCCCTGAAGCGCCCGGAACTTGGCTTCGAGGTCATCGCGTGAGACCCGGGGTTGCGCCTGTGCCATCAGTTCAATTCCTTTTCAATCTTGGAGATCCGCGAGAGCGCGAACGCCGTGACCAGAACGCAGAAGACGAAGACGATCCCGTACGGTGCCCACGACCATGCGCCTCGGGCCAGCCGCGGCAGCTTCACCTGTACCAACCTCAACAACCCGAGCGAGATGAAGAACAGACCCATGCTCAGGGCAATGGCGCCGGAGAGGCCCCAGGCGATCTTGCGGCCGATGCCCTTCAGCGGACCGATGGTCTCCTGCGTTGCGTAGGCCTTGACAAGGTCGAAGACCTCGCCGAACTGGCCGTTGTCGGGCTTCTTCGCGGAGGAAGAAGCGGTGCGTCCCTGATCTGCCACGGCTCCATTTGTAGCACGTCGGGTGGTGGAGTTCCTACGGCTCGCCGATATCGGTGGGCATTTCGTCGTCGGGGTCGCCAGCAGAGCCGTGGAGAAGACGGAACTGCAGCACCGCCTCGATGTCGTCGAGCGCTTCGTCGAGCAGGCGTAGTCGATCGAGGGGTCCATCGGCGGCGAGCAGGCGTTGCTGGTCGGCAGGGCCCAGGGGTGCGAGCGCACAGAGCTGATAGCTGCCGAGCAGCAGATCGCTGCCGATCTCGGCGGTCGCATCGATTCCGGAAGCCCCCAACTCGGTCGCCAGCGCGTTGATGCGCCGGACGCGGGCAAACGTTGCTGACAACAGCTGGTCACCATCGGCGGCGCCCTCGACGACCTCATCGGGCCACTCCTGCACCTCGGCCAGAGGATAGGGGTCGTCTGGCAGCCAGTGACGCACCCGAAACCGACGGGTGCCAACGGTGGCGAGCGCAAACCGGCCATCGGGTAGCTCGGCCAACTGGATGATCCGGGCGACCGTTCCGACCATGCTGCGCAGATCGCCACCGCCGACCTCGAAGCCGCGTTCGATCAACGTCACGCCGAACTCGTGATCATCGCTCGCGAGACAGTCCTGTACGAGTTGGCGGTAGCGGGGCTCGAACACGTGCAGCGTCAGCACCGCCCCGGGGAACAACACAGACCCCAGCGGGAACATCGGCAGGGGGCGCATAGGCCGACACTAAGCCCGACGCCGACGCCGGCGCCCATTCGTGCGCTGGCCCATCCGCAGCGGACTACAACGGCTGCAATTGGTCGGCAAGAGGACCGGCGGGATACGTACTGAGCGCCTTGGCGAGCGCCGACCACACCGGGCCGTAGTTGGCGACGTCGCCGGCATGGGCAAAATCGAGGATCAGCGAGAACTCGATCTCCCCCAGCGCTGAGGTGACGTAGCCCGAGAGTGCTTTCGTATTGCGCAGCGATCCGGTCTTGGCGTGCATACGTCCGGCGATGTCGGAGCTCTGGAACTGCTGCGCGAGCGTGCCGGTCTGGCCAGCGATGGGGAGGCCCACCCCGAACGGGTTGGTCAGCGATTCATGCTTGAGGATTGCGAGTATCGCACCACACGTGACGGCGTTGGATGAGTCGAGCCCCGAGCCGTCAACGAGTGAGAGCGCGCTGGTGTCCATCCCGCGGGCGGCCAGCGTGGACATGATCACATCGAGACCGGCTTGACGCGTGCCGCCCGCACCGGCATGCACACCTAGCTCCTTGAGCAACAGCTCAGCCGTATTGTCGTCGCTGGTGCTGAGCATCTCGCCGATGACCGCTGAGAGCGGGGCCGACGTGATCGAGGTGATCACGGGCAGGCCCTGGGTGGCGGTTGCGACGGTGGCAACGCCATCAACGGTGATGCCCGCCTGTCGCAGCAGGCGGATGAGGTCCGTGGTTGCGCCTGCGGCGGGATCGATGTAGCGCGCGGTCGAGCCCGGTACCACGGAGCTGGTGGCGTCGTTGACCATGAGCGCACCGAGTGGTCCCGCCTCGGCACCCTTGATCGAACTTGCCCAGGAGTCAACGAATCGCTCGTGGTCATAGCGCGAATCGTCGCCGACCACGTTGCCGGTGATGTGGGTGACGCCCGCTGCGGACAGCGCTGCCACCAGAGACTCGAGTGGGGTCGTGTCGGTAGGTGGATACTTCTGCGTTGCGGGATAGTTGCTGGTGGACAACAGAGGATCGCCACCGCCGACGAAGAACAGATCACCGGTCACGGTGCCAGCTTCGATGGTGCCGCGGAGTTCGGTGGTGAAGGTGTAGTCGGGTCCGAGCACCTCTAACGCAGCGGAAGCGACCAGCAGCTTCTGGTTGCTGGCTGGGGTCACCCGTGTGGTGGATCCGTGATCGAGGATGGTCCGGTGGTTGACGGCAACCACGAGACACGATGTGTCGTCGACCATCGCAGCAACGGTGGCCAGCGTCGTGGCGAGCTGGGCACTGCTGATCGACGAGGCGACCGCCTGTGGTGCTCTCCGGAGCGACAGCACCGGCGTCATTGGCGGATCGGGCAGGGCAACGGCGGCCACCACTGGGTCGGGCGGCAGCGAGAGCCGTTTCGAGTCGGCCCATCTCCAGACACCGGCGAACGCTGCTGCGGGAACGAGGGCACACACGATGAGGAGAGCAACGGGGCTCACCCGCCCCGTCTTGGCTGATGCAGTGCTCAATCGAGTCCCCGCGAGCGTCGGAACTCGGCGTAGCGGTAGAGATGGCCCAGCGCTGTGACAGCCCGGTTGCCCGAGGCGTAGCACAGCCTGCCGCTGGCACGCACGGCTGCGGGTCCCGGATTGTCGGTGTCGGCAACGGCCAGTTCGGTGGCCGTGAGGATGGGCTTGTCGTATCGGCGCGAGAGTTCGTCGGCGGCCTCGGCGAAGCGCTCGTCCTGACGGCGGTGATAGGCAACAATGCGCTCGAGACCATTGCCGGGATAGAAATGGCCCTCTGCCATCAGCCGTGCCTGGTTGCTCTGGATGCCGAGGCCGAGGTAGACGACCGCATGCACATCGGGGTGTGCGGCAATCATCTCCATCACTTCAGGAATGGTGTCGCGCACCTCGCCGCCTGCACAGTCGACCGGGTTGTTGCGGCTCCAGCGCGGTGGCAGCTTGGTGTCGATCTGGGCCTCGAGATCGGCGGGCAGTGCCATGAGCTGCAACGCTCCGTCGCGGTAGATGGCGTCGCTGGTGACCACTCCCCAACCACCGGCAGTCGTGAGCACCACCACGTTGGGACCCTTCGGCAGGGGCTGGGTTGCGAACGTCGCGGCTGCCTCGAACGCCTCTTCGACGGTGATGGCGCGGGTGACGCCTGCAGCACGGCAGGCGCCATCGAACACTTTGTCGTCGGCGGCGAGCGCCCCTGTGTGACTCGCCGCAGCAGCAGCGCCACCGGCTGTGGATCCACCCTTGACGATGACCAACGGCTTGCGCGCCGCCACGCCAGCGAAGCGCTGCAACAGAGCGCGGCCGTCGGTGATGCCTTCGACGTAGGCGAGCCCGACGGATGTCTCGGGGTCATCG
>WLMZ01000166.1 GCA_009726095.1 Actinomycetota bacterium | reverse complement strand
GGCCCCGATGCTGAGCGACGAGGCATCCTTCGGGCCGAGCGCCTGCGCGGTTCCCGTGGTGCCGAACAGCACCGCCGCAGCGAGCACTGCGAGCGTCGACCAGCTACGGCCGCGCTGCGTCGACAGCACTCCGATTCGTGATCCTGCTGCCGATGACACCACGGCGATACTGGCACACTCCCGCCGAGCCAACGCAAGTTCCCCACGCCACAACCGAGCTCGGGTTCGACGGACCGATGCCTACATCTAGGCTGGCTCCTCATGGCCCAACTCCGCTCTTTTGACGCCGCCGAGGTGGCCGCACTCGCCCCGATGCACGAAGCTGTTGTGGCACTGCGCAACTGCTTTGCTCATCGCCCCAGCCACATCGCCCGTCAGGCACACGCCGTGGCCGGCGGCGAGTTCCTGCTCATGCCGGCTGTCGACGCCAATGCCGCTGGCGTGAAGCTGATCATGGTGCAACCCAAGAACGCCGAACGCGGCCTGCCCATCATTCAGGGCACCTACGTGTTGTTCGATGCCGACGCCGGACATGCGATTGCCCTGCTCGACGGCGCCGCTCTGACCACGGTACGCACGCCGGCAATCTCAGCCGTGGCCACCGATGGGTTGGCCCGCGCCGACGCACGGACCCTCGGCATCATCGGGTCCGGCCCGCAGGCATTCGGCCACATCCAGGCCATGCTCTGCGTGCGGCCGGGCCTGGACGAGATCGTGCTGGCCAGCCGCACCCGCGCCAACGCACAGGCGCTGGTCGACGACCTGATCGCCCGCTCCGTCCTTCCGCCTGGCGTCTCCATCCGCGTCGGCAGCTACGCCGAAGCAGCGGGGTGCGACATCGTGTGCACCGGCACGCGTGCCACCGACCCGCTCATCGATGCATCGATGGTCCGACCCGGCACGCACATCAACGCAGTGGGTGCCTACCGAACCGACATGCGCGAACTGACCACCGATCTCGTCGCTGCGTCCCGGGTGATCGTCGATGACATCGACGCTGCGCACCATGAGGCCGGCGACCTGGCGTTGGCCGTCGCCGATGGTGGATGGAGCTGGGACCGAGTCGTCGGAGATCTCGCAGCCGTGGCATCAGGCACCGTTCGCCGCCAGAGTGACACCGAGATCACGTTCTTCAAAAGCGTCGGCCTGGCCGTGCAGGATCTTGTGATCGCGCGCCATGTTTGTGCCGCTGCGGGCCTGCTCTGAACAGACCCGTCGTACTACGGTAGAACCGTGACGAAATCTGTTGTAATTGTCGGTGGAGGTCTCATCGGGCTGGCAACTGCGTTGTTGTTGAACGAGCGCGGGGCCGAAGTGACGGTCGTCGATCACGCCAAGTTGGGTGGTGGCGCTGCCCGCGGTAATGCCGGGTTCATGTGCACCACGCTGCTCGAACCACTGGCTGCGCCCGGGGCGTTCAAGTCGGCGCTGACGTCGTTGAACGATCCCACCCGCGCACTGCGGATGCATGCCCGAGCGATTCCGGGCATGCTCGGCTGGGGAATGCACTTCGCCCGTTCCTGCACCAACGAGCGCTACAACGCAGGCCGCGTGTCATTGGCCAAACTGAACCAGCGTGGCCCCGAGGCGCTGGCTCTGCTCGGCACGCTGGGAGCCACTGTGGCCCTTGACGGCCAGTTGGTGGTTCCGTTCCACGATCCCGCCGTGGCCGCCGACTATCTCGCCCGGCTCACACCGATGGCCGACTTCGGCGTCACTCTGCCCACGGGCCTGCTCGATGGCAACGAACTCCGCAAGATCGTGCCGGCCCTCACCGACCACATCACCTCGGGCTATGTGGTGCCCAACGATCGGTCCATCGACCCACGCGTGTTCGTCGACTCGATCATCGAGGCGCTGCGCGCCCGTGGCGTGACACTCATCGAGGACGCCCCGGTCATCTCGGTCGGGCACGCCAACCGCCGGGTGAACTCCATCACCACGGCCAAGGGCACGCTCACGTTCGACGAGATCATGCTCTCGGCGGGCGCCGGTATGCGCCCGCTCGGACGGCTGTTCGGCCTTCGGGTCCCCATTGTGCCGGGCCAGGGTTACAACGTCGGCCTTCCGGTCAATGCCGGCCTGCAGAACCCGGTGATCTTCGAAGAGGCTCACGCAGTGGCCACGCCCTTCGCCGACCGCATCCGCCTCGGTGGCACGATGGAGTTCGACGGCGATCACCCGCGCTTTGACCAGCGCCGCGTCGACGCCATCCTTGCGTCGTTGCGCAAGTACCTGAACCTAGAATGGGACGGCTCGTTCGATACGTGGTCGGGCAGCCGCCCGATGAGCGCCGATGGCCTGCCGATGATGGGGCGCCCACGCGATTTCGAGAACCTGATCTTGGCCACCGGCCACGGCATGTTCGGCCTGAGCCTCACCCCTGCCAGCGCACTGGCGCTCAGCGAACTGATCATCGACGGCACGAGCTCGGTCAACCTCGGCGATTTCAACCCCGATCGCTTCCGCCTACGCAAGTAGGCCGCCCACGACGCGGTCCCCACCGCAGTCCCACCGTCAGGTGAGCTCTGTACCCCACACGTCGCTCAGCGTGAACCCGTTCTGATACGGGTCGCTGGGATCCACCGACACCATGCGCGTGCCCACGACCCAGCCGCGCCCGGAGATGCGTGGCAGCACGGCCGGCCGGCCGCCAACGGTGGTGGTGCCGGTGATCTCCACGATGAACTCGCTGTCGATCAACGACGTAGCGGTGAACCGGCTACCCACGCCGGCTTCGCCACGGGCGTGCATGCACGCCAGACGCGCCGAGTTGCCCGTACCACACGGCGACCGGTCGACGCGGCCGCTCAACACCGTTGCACCGCGCAGTTGCGCATTGGCTGGATCGTCGTCGCCGATGACCATGACGTAGGAGATGAAGTCGATTTCGGGGAACTCGGGGTGCTGCACGTTGATGTCGCGCCGAGCAGCTACTGACACGGCCGTGGCCGCCTCGACCACGTCACGCGCGGAGGAGCGGTCCAGGCGCACACCCAACGCCTCGGCACGCACCAACACGTAGTAGCAGCCACCGTAGGCGACGTCGACAGAGATGGTGCCGTGCCCCTCGACCTCGAGTTGCAGGTCGAGCGACTCCACAAACGATGGCACGCCCTCGATGGTGACCCGCTCGCACCGCCCGTCGTTGCAGGTGGCGCGGGCACGCACCAGACCGGCCGCTGTCTCGAGCACGACATCGGTATAGGGCTCGGTCATCGCCACACTGCCGGTCTCGAGCAGCGCAGTGACCACGCAGATGGTGTTCGAGCCGCTCATCGCATGCGCTCGGTCGGCCTGCAAGATGACGAAGCCGGCATCGGCACCCGGCACCGTTGAGGGGTAGACCACGTTGGCGCTGGCCTGCGGACGACCCCGCGGTTCGGTGGTGAGGTAGCGGCGCAGCGAATCGTCTTGCTCGTTGATGAAGCGCAGCTTGTCGCGCATCGTCAACCCGGGGATGGGGAACACGCTGCCGAGATAGCACGTGCCCTGTTCACCCTCGGCATGCACCTCGATGGCGTGAAACGTGCGGGTGGCGCGCATGGCCCGGCCCGATCAGGCTGCGCTGGCGGCAGCGTATGCGGCGATTGATGCGTCGAGCACTGCCAGCAACTCGGCTCGGGCATCGTCGGGCAGCGACAACAGCGGGCGGCGCACACCGCCACAGTCGACACCGAGGTGCTTCAGCCCCGCTTTCACCTTCTGGTTGTAGCTGCCCGCCTCCATGTGCTGGATCCACGGCAGCAACGCTGCGTACTGTGCCCGACCGAGATCGATGTTGCCCGCCAGCATGGTGTTGACGAACCCAGCGTGCTGCGCTGGCAGCACGTTGGCGGTGCCGGCCAGCCAGCTGCGCACGCCCCAGGCCATGTAGTCGAAGCACTGGTCGTCGGAGCCGCACATCACGGTGATACGACCTTCGTAGCGCTGCTTCATCGCGAGGAAGCGGGAGAAATCGCCGCTGGACTCCTTGATGGCGATGACCTCGGGCAGGTCGGCAATGGCATCGAGCGACTCGAAGCCGAACTCGATGCCGGCGCGCGCCGGGTAGTTGTACAGCACCACGGGCAACCCGCCCTCGGTGGCCACGGCCTGCACGTGGGCGGCCAGCTCGCGCTGGTTGGGCAGCGAGGTGGGCGGGCCCGCCAGCATGATGGCGTCGTAGCCGAGCTCGCGGGCGAGGGCTGCGAAGCCGATGGCGTCACGAGTGGCACCGGCGTTGCAGCCGGCGATCAACTGTGCCCTGCCCTTGACGATGTCGCGCGCCAGAGCGAACTGCGCATTGCGCTCGTCGGCGGTGAGCGCGTAGTACTCGCCGGTGGTGCCGGCCACCACCACACCAGCTACGCCACCGGCGAGTTGGTATTCGAGCAACTCGGCATAGCGCGACTCGTTGATGGTCTCGTCAGCGTG
>WLMZ01000165.1 GCA_009726095.1 Actinomycetota bacterium | reverse complement strand
TGGCGAGCTCGCGCCGACCGACGAACAGCTCGAAGCGCTCGGTGAGGTACGGGTCGTTGCGGTCGACACGGGCCAGCGGGCTGATCTCCACCGGGTGGCCGGTCACGAAGGTGGGTCGGACCAGCTTGTGCTCGGCGGTGGCTTCGAACAGCTCCTCGATGATCTTGCCGGTGCCCCAACGCGCCGGGCAGACGATGCCGTGTTCGGCGGCGAGGGCACGCAGCTGCTCGATGGGCTGCGACGGGTGCACCGCCACGCCGATGGCGTCCTCGACGAGATCGATCATGCGGGCCTGCTGCCATGGCTCGGCCAGATCGACCGTCTGGTCGTCGATGGTGACCACGGTGGTGCCGATGGCCTCGCGGGCAGCGTTGACGATGAGTTCCTCGGTGAGGGCGATGATGTCGCTGACGTCGGCGAAGGCCTGGTACGACTCCATCATCGTGAACTCGGGGTTGTGGCGGGTGCTGATGCCCTCGTTGCGGAACACGCGCCCGATCTCGAAGACGCGCTCCATGCCGCCGACGATGAGCCGCTTGAGGTGCAGCTCCAACGCGATCCGCAGGTACAGGGTCATGTCGAGCGTGTTGTGGTGGGTGATGAACGGACGAGCGTGCGCTCCGCCGGCCTCCATGTGCAGCATCGGTGTCTCCACCTCGATGTAGCCGTGGCCGTGCAGGGTGCGCCGGAAGCTGGCGATGACCGCGTGGCGTACCTGGAAGGCCCGGCGGGCTTCTTCGTTCACGATGAGGTCGGCGTAACGCTGGCGGTAGCGGGTGTCGGTGTCGGTGAGGCCCTTCCACTTGTCGGGCATGGGTCGCAGCGCCTTCGAGAGCAGCTGGAGCCGATCGACCTTCACGCTGAGTTCGCCCTTACGTGTGGCCATCACGATGCCCTCGGCCCCCACCCAGTCGCCGAGGTCGAGATCGCCGATCTGGTCGAACGCTTCGTCGCCGACAACTGCCTTGGAGACGAACAACTGGATCTCGTCGGTGCGGTCGCGCAACGTGGCGAAGATGAGCTTGCCCTGTTCGCGCTTGAGCATCATCCGCCCGGCGATGGACACGCGCACCTCGGTCTCGGTGCCGGCCTCGAGCGAACCGTGCGCAGCGCGGATCTCGGCCAGCGTGTGCGAGCGATCGAAGCGATAGGGGTATGGGTCGTTGCCGAGCGCCCGCATGTCGTCGAGCTTGGCCAGGCGCTTGGCCTTCTCGGCCGCCAAACCACTACCGCTGAGCAGGTCGGATTCGGGTTCGGGGGAGGCGGCGGGTGCGTCGTTCACAGGACTTCAACGGTATCTGGTCGGGCCTGCTGAACGCGTGGCAATTCCCTACCGGGGGCCCTGCTGCTGTGCCGCGCACGCCGGGACGTAGGCTCGCAACCGATGAAACGAGCGGCTGCAGTTCTGGTGGTGGCCCTGGCGTCGTCGGTCGTGCTGCCCTCCACGCAGGCGGCTGCGCCGATCGCCAGCATCTCGTCGCCGGTGGTCGGCACCGCGCCCGCACAGGCGCAGGCGCAACCCTCGGCCACCGACGTGGTCAGCGTCTACCAGACCAGCGTGTTGTCGCTCGACGTCTATTCGCGGGCGACCGCCGCTGCGGCCATCGGGGGTGGGGCATGGGCTGCCTCGCGCGGTGCCAGCGTGCCGATGGATCGTGTCAGGCGCGGTGATGTCGTGGTGCAGCAGCCCGACATCACCGGGTATCACTTCCCGATGGGCATCACCGTGCTGGCGACCGAAGCCATCGCCGCACTCATGGGTCGCAACGTTGCTGCGGTGGTCGCAGGGGGTCAGGTGGTGATGGGGTCCACTACTGCCGCGCTCCGAGGCGCACGCGTCGGCGACACCATCGACTTGGAGTCCGCCTCGGGAGCCACCGTGACCTTCACCATCGGCATGATCGCCGCCGATGGCCTGATCGGCGGTACCGAGCTGCTGCTGTCGCCCGCCGAGGGCGACATGCTCGGAGGCGTCGCAATCACCAGCATCGTTGTGTGGGGTTTCCCGACGCGTGCCGGCATTGACGCCGCGCTTGCCGGCCAGGGGCTCGATCCGCGTCGGGACACGCGCATCCGGCGCAGCTGGGACGCGTTCGATCCCGACCTCACGTTGAGCATGTCGCAGACCAAGCAGCTGCTCGGCGAGTTCGCGTACAGGGTGCGTTCGAACGGCATCGAGGCCGACGTCACCCCGGCATGGGAGGCGGCCTACATCCCCTCGGTCCGCGAGTTGTATCCCACCGGTATCCGGGCGCGCTGCAACAACACCGTGCAAGCCGACCTTCGCGCCGCGCTGCAGGAGGTCGTGGACAGCGGCCTCGCCGGATCGATCGATGTCAGCAACGCCAACTCTGCTGGCGGCTGCTACTACCCGCGGTTCAACCGCACCACAGGCAACCTCGGTTACCTCTCGCGCCATTCGTGGGGCATGCCCTTGGACACGAACACCTCCACCAACGCCCAGGGAGCCGTGCCGCAGATGAACTGCGAGGTGGTGCGGATCTTCCGCAAGCACAACTACGCGTGGGGCGGGAACTTCCTGACTCCTGATGGCATGCACTTCGAATGGGTCGGCGAGCGACGCGACCAATATCAGTACCCGTCGCGCTACTGCCCGAACCTGCCAACCGTGTTGAGCGTCACGGCGGCTCCGGGCGATCCGACTGCGGCCCGCACCGGGCGCGCCACGCTTTTCCAGCACGATGGATGGGACCCCGGCGAGTAGACCACGCCGTTCATCCGGCGTCGATACTGGCGAGTGACGGCCAAGAAATGTTCTGGCGGGTAGCCTCAGCCCTTGTGTCGACTCGATTTGTGATCATCGGTGGTGGGCCTGCGGGCAATACGGCTGCCACGCATGCGGCCCGCCTCGGTGCCCAGGTCACCCTGATCGAACGCGACATCATCGGTGGCGCCGCCCATTTGTGGGACTGCATCCCGTCGAAAACCATGATGGCCACCGGTGGGGCCATGGCGTTCACCAGGAGCATCCAGGGGATGGGCCTCGAGCAGCAGGAGGCCGAGGTCGATCTCCCCGGCCTGCAGGGTCGTATCGCCGACATCCAGGGTCGCCTGCAGCGCAACACCATCCGCCTGCTCGAGAGCCAGGGCGTTCGGATGCTGATGGGATCGGCCCGCCTCGTCGGGCCGCACCAGGTCGAGGTCGTCAGCGAAGGGGTCACCGAACAGATCCAGGCCGATGCGATCCTGATCGCCACGGGCTCGCGCCCGCGCATTCCCGAGTGGTGCCAGCCCGATGGCCAGCGCATCCTCACCACCCGCGACTGCTATCCGCCGAAGATCTTCCCCACCAGCATGACGGTCGTCGGTTCCGGTGTCACGGGCGTGGAGTTCGTGCACATGTTCTCGTCGTTCGGTTCGAACGTCAGCCTGGTGGTCAGCCGCCAGCAGGTGCTGCCGAGCAAGGACCCCGAGGTTGCTGCGGTGCTCGAGGATGACTTCCTGCGGCGCGGGGTCCGGCTGTTGAAGGGTGCCCGGGCGACCTCCATCGAGCGCCACGGTGACGAAGTCGTGGTGAGTTGTGACGACGGCCGTGTCGTACGCAGCTCGCACGCAGTGCTCGCCATTGGTTCGGTGCCGAACACCAACGATCTCGACCTCGGTACAGCCGGGGTGCACCTCGATGGTGGGTATGTCACCATCAACCGTCACTGCCAGAGCAATGTTGCCCACATCTACGCTGCGGGCGACGTGAGCGGGAAGCTGCCGCTGTCGTCGGTGGCCAGCATGCAGGGTCGCAAGGTGGCCGAGCACGTGATGGGGCTACACAAGGTCGCTCACCGCCACCTCGACTACGACAAGGCTGCATCGGCCATCTTCACCGAGCCCGAGATCGCCGACGTCGGACTGGCCGAGACCGAGGCGTTTGCCGAGGGCCGCAAGATCCGTGTCACGAAGGTGCCGTTCAGCGCCAACCCGAAGGCGCTCATCAACAACGACTCGCGCGGCTTCGTGAAGATCGTGTCCGACCCGGCCACCGGGGTGGTGCTCGGCGGTTCGATCGTCGGTCGTCACGCTGCCGAGCTCATCAGCGTGATCGCCCTTGCGGTCACCGCCAACCTGACCGTCAGCGACATCGTCGAGAGCCTGTTGGTGCACCCCGGATTGTCCGAAGCCCTCGCCGAGGCTGCTGAGTGAATGGCTGCTGAGTGAACTCGTTCGACCAGACCGAATCCGACCGAGCGCAGCGCAACAGCGAACTCGGTCTTCCCGTAGCGATCCGCCTGGCGCCGATCTGGCGACGGATGCTGGCCCAGGTACTCGACCAGTTGGTGGTGTTCGTGCCGGTGGTCATCGTGGCCTTCGTGCTCGGCGTGCGCACCGCCGACGACCTCACGGCCCGCGCCTTTGCATTGAACGTGGCGGTGGTCTGCACCGGCTTCGTCTACGAGTGCACGATGATCGCGCTGTGGGG
>WLMZ01000164.1 GCA_009726095.1 Actinomycetota bacterium | reverse complement strand
GGTCCACACTCGGACCATGTCACCGCGTAGCCCCATGCCCCGTCGCCTCTCCATCATCGCTGCGGGAATCACGATCTCCGTTGCGCTCGCGGCCTGCGGCGGGAGCAGCAGCGCCAGCAGCAAGGTGGCAACGCTCGACAACAACGCATCGGGAAGCGCCGCCTCGACGACCGTTGCCGTGAACACGCAGGAGGCATTGCTCGCCTATGCCAGTTGCATGCGCGACAACGGCATCGACATGGCCGACCCCACCTTCGATGCCAACGGCAACCCCACGGGCGGAGGATTCGGCGGCGGCGGCGGTGGCGGTACCGGGACGAACTCCGGCATCGATCGCCAGTCCGACACCTTCAAGACTGCGCAGAAGGCCTGCCAGAGCCACCTGCAGGGCGTCACCTTCGGCGGGCGACTTGGCGGCCAGTTCGACCGCGCCGCGCTGCAGGACGGCCTGAACAAGTTCACCGCCTGCCTGCGTGACAACGGTGTGACCGTTGACGACATCACCCTCGGCAACCGACCAGCAGGGTCCGGCAACGGTGGCGGCAACGGGCCGCCCACCAGCGGTCAGCTCGGCGGCCAGGGCGACGGCGCCCCGTCCGACGTCAGCGTTCCCCGGGGCGGCTTCGGTGGTCCCCCCGGCGCCGGTCAGGGCCGCGATGGCAACGGACCCGGTGGCGCCGGGTTCGACCCGACCGCGCGCATGATCGAGCGACTGAACCTTGACGAGGCGGACCCCACCGTGGCGAAGGCAATGACCGCCTGCAAGACCATCCTGACCGACGCCTTCACGCCCACCACGACCACGCAGGCCGGCTGATGGGCAAGACCCCCAAGGTCGCCCTTGCCTGTGCTGTCCTGTTGGTAGCTGGCGGGGGTGTTGCCGTGGTGCTCGCCAACCGATCGAACAGCGCCACATCTGGAGCCCACAAGACGCTGCAGCTCTCCACGGTGACGGTGGTCCAAAAGGACCTCACCACCTACACCGAGACCACGGCCACGTTGGGCTTCACGACCTCGACCATCATCTCGTCACCCGTTGCCGGCACCGTGACCACCATCGTCACGACCGGCGACACCGTGGACGCCGGCAACATCGTGGCCACCATCGACGGCAATCCGGTCGTCGCCCTGATCGGTGACATTCCTGGTTATCGCGATCTATCAACTGCGGCGAGTGCCGGCGCCGATATCCGCCAGCTCGAGATCAACCTTGTGTCGCTCGGTTTCGACCCCAACGCCAAGATCCACATCGACGAGACCTATGACTCGGCCACTGCTGCGGCGGTCACGCTGTGGGAGGACAGCCTCGGCCTGGTGGGTAACGGCAAGGTTCCCCAGAGCGAGGTCGTCTACATCCCGGGCAAAGTACTGGTCGACACGGTGTCGGCCACCGTCGGTGGTGCTGCGCAATCAGGTTCGACGCTGCTCACCGGCAGGCTCGCCGAACGCCGGTACCTCGTCACATCCACCGTTGCCCACGGCGGTGTGGTCGATCGTTTCGCTGCGGCCACCACAGCAGTGGCCACCGGAACCGTGCTGTTCTGGGATGCAGGCATGCCGGTTGTGGCCATCGAGGGTGACGCCAATGCCACTCCCGCGCTCGAACGCGACCTCAAGATCGGCTCGGTCGGTGCCGACGTGAAGGTGCTCGAGCAGATGTTGAGCGCCGGCGGGTTCGATCCCACGAACGCGATGACAATCGACGATCACTTCGATGCGGCGACATCGGCTGCCGTCACGGCGTGGTGGCAATCGCTCGGGATGACAGTCGATACGAACGCCGCGATCGTGGTACCGGCCGGGAGCTACGTGGTCGTGCCATCGGGGCTCTTCGTCGGCAACCCGACCGTGGCCGACGGAACAACCCTCGCAGGTGATGCAACGGTACTGTCGCTCACCCGTGCGGCACGTGAGGTCACCACCACTGCCCCCATCGGCGACGCCACCTTCGCCCTTGGCGCCACCATCGATGTCGAGTTCCCCGACGCGACGATCCAGCCCGGCATCGTCGTGGCGGTCGGCAACGTGGCCACCAACACCTCGAACACACCGGGCGCCACGCCGAGCGTGCCGATCACCATCCATGTCGACACGATCCCACCCGCTGTTGACTCGTTCGTGCAGATCCCAGTCACCTTGCGCGTCGTTGCAGATTCGGCGCCGAGGGCATTCGTCGTACCCGTCAGCGCACTCGTTGCACTTGCCGAAGGGGGCTATGCGATCGAGGTCGTCACCGGCAAGGCGCCCGACGGCAGCGATGCCACCAAGCTCATCGCCGTCACGCCCGGTCTCTTCGCCAACGGTTTCGTGGCCATCACGGGCGATCAGGTGCAGGCCGGGCAGAACGTGGTCGTCCCGTCGTGACCGCCGACATTGCACCGATCGGGGTGCCGGCGCTCGAGCTGGTCGACGTGGTCAAGGAATACCCCGGCGAGCCACCGATCCGTGCCCTCGACGGTGTGTCGCTACGGGTGGAAGCCGGCGAACTCGCGGCCATCGTCGGGCCGTCCGGTTCGGGTAAATCGACCTTGCTGCACATCATCGGCACCCTGGATCGCCCGACCAGTGGCATCGTGCGTCTGGCCGGCGTGGAGGCCTCGGCCATGTCCGATAAGCAGCTCTCGGCGGTGCGGTCACAGCTGATCGGTTTCGTGTTCCAACAGTTCTTCCTGCTCGAGGGTATGACCGCGATCGACAACGTGGCCAACGGGCTGCTCTACCGGGGTATCGCTCCCAGCGAACGGCGCCAGGCCGCCGCAGAGGCGCTCGATCGAGTGGGCCTCGGCAACCGCATGCAGCACACACCCAACAAGCTGTCCGGCGGCGAGCGCCAGCGCGTTGCCATCGCCCGCGCCATCGTGAACCGACCGTCGATCGTGCTGGCCGACGAGCCCACCGGCAACCTCGACTCGAAGTCGGGCGGTTCCGTGATGGATCTCATTCGCGAGCTACACCTCGAGGGTCGCACGATCCTGATCATCACCCACGATCGCGAGCTCGCAGCCTCCTTGCCGCGTCGCATCTCGATGCGCGACGGTCTCGTGGAATCCGACGCGACCGACGAGACGCTGCAGAACGCCACGCAATGATCGCCACGACCGCAACCCCCGTACCGCTGCCCAACTCGCGCCTGCGCGTCGGCGACGTGCTGCGCGTCGGCGCCAGCGGCCTACGGACCCGTCGCCTGCGCACCGGACTGTCCACGTTGGGTGTTGCCATCGGCATCGCCGCGATGGTCGGCGTGCTCGGTCTGTCGGCGTCGTCGCGCGAGGACCTGCAGATCAAGATTCGCGCGCTCGGCACCAACCTGCTCGAGGTGCAGGCCGGCACCGGCTTCGGCCGCGGCTCGGGCACGCTGCCCGACACCGCTGTAGCCATGGTGAGCCGCATTGGGCCCGTCACCTCGGTCAGCTCCATCGCCACCGTCGCCGGAGCGGTACGCCGCAACGACACGATCTCGGCAGGTATCACCAGCGGCATCTCGGTCTTTGCCGCCGACCCCGGTCTGCTCGACACGCTGCACGCCACCCTCGCCGACGGCAGGTGGCTCGACGCTGCCACGAGCACCTATCCGGCCGCGGTGCTCGGCTCGGTCACCGCACAAAAGCTCGGCATCGTCGACGTGGCAGACCAGCTGCGCGTACGCATCAACGACGAGTGGTTTGCCGTGATCGGCATCCTCGATCCCGTGGCCGCCGCACCCGGTCTGGACCGTGGTGCCGTGGTTGGCATCGCTGCGGCCTCCACCTACCTGACGGCGGGCGCAGCTGTGGTTCCCGAGACCATCTACGTGCGCACCTCCGACGCCGACGTTGCCGCGGTGCGCAACGTGTTGTCGAACACCGTGAACCCCGCCACCCCCGAAGAGGTGCAGGTCTCGCGCCCGTCCGATGCCCTCGCCGCCCAGGAGGCAGCGAGCACAGCGTTCACCTCGCTGTTCCTCGGGCTCGGTGCCGTCGCCCTGCTCGTCGGTGGCATCGGCATCGCCAATGTGATGGTGATCGCAGTGATCGAACGACGCAGCGAGATCGGTCTGCGCCGTGCGCTCGGCGCAACACGCGCCCACATCCGCCGCCAGTTCCTGACCGAGGCCATCCTGCTCGCCGGCGCCGGCGGCGTGGTGGGGGTGGGCCTTGGAGCTGGCGTCACTGCCGTCTATGCCTCGATCAAGCATTGGCAGATCGTCATCCCGCCCATCGCCATCATCGGTGGCTTCGTTGCCGCCGTTGTCATCGGCGGCGTCGCCGGTCTCTACCCAGCCTCTCGCGCCGCACGCCTGCCACCCACCGAAGCACTCAGATCGAACTGACCACCATGACCACAACACCACACAAAGGTGCTCGCCGCATCGCGCTCACCGTTGCCATCGTGGCCATGGTCGGCACCGCCGTCGTCGTGGGCGTTACCCACCGGTCCAGCACGAAACCAGCGGCGACCGCCGCGCCCGTGCTGAAAACCGCCGCGATCGAGTCCGGTGACCTCACCACGAGCGATCGCCTCGACGGGTCGCTGCTGCTGTCGTCGTCGGTCCAGATCCTGCACCGCATTGAAGGGCAGACCTCCAGCGCCACTGG
>WLMZ01000163.1 GCA_009726095.1 Actinomycetota bacterium | reverse complement strand
GACTGCTGCGACAGCGGCTGTCGGCACTGTCCCTTCGTCGGGGGAACACCGTGACCGTCGGACCGCGGGGGAGTGGTTCGGCTTTCCGGTCTTGAAGCCAGCGTGAGCGTTGTACAAAATGTAAAGTCGACGGTGCATGACTGTGCTTGTCCCAACTTCTCTCGACGCAGCGCTCCGCGCGCTTGACGCCGCACCCGATGCCATGATCCTGGCGGGTGGCACCGACGCGATGGTCGAGATCAACGCCGGTCATCGGCGTCCCACCAACGTCATTTCCATGAACCGCGTTGCAGAGCTTCGTTCGTGGACCTACGACCCCGTCGGTGCCATGGTGCGCATCGGCGCTGGCGTCACGTATGCCGAGCTGATGAAGTCGCCGCTCGCAGAGCTCCTTCCGGCGCTTGCGGAGGCAGCGCGAACGGTTGGGTCCCCACAGATTCGTCATGCCGGCACGCTCGGCGGCAATCTCGGCACCTGCTCGCCAGCGGGCGACGGCCTCCCGGTGCTGGCTGCGCTCAACGCCGTCGTGCATCTGGCCAGTTCGGCCGGCGAGCGTTCGGTGCCCGTGAGCGAATTCATGGTCGGCGTCAAGCGAAACAGCCGGCACCCCAACGAGCTCATCGCAGCGATCACGCTGCCGGTGCTCGACGGCTGGCAGGGCTACAGCAAGATCGGTGTGCGCAACGCGATGGTCATTGCCTTGGCCAGTGTCTGCGTCGCCACCGACAACGCGACATCCAGGGTCAGCATCGCTCTCGGCTCTGTCGGCCCCACGATCATCCGTTGCCCGGAGGCCGAGGCGTTTGCTGATGCGTCGGTTGATTTCGCAGGCCGATGTGCCTCGCCGGATGTCGTGTCGCATTTCGGCCAGCTGGCCGCTGCGGCGAGTCGCCCCATCGACGATCACCGCGCCAGCGCCGACTATCGCCGGCACGCCATTGGCGTGATGGCCTCCCGACTTCTGCGAAGGGCGTTTCCCCATGAGTGATGGCATTGGGCTCAACGAGCAGTACACGCTGCACGTCAACGGCGAGGCGTTCTCCGTGTGCGACGCGTGGTTGGGTGAGAGCTTGCTGTTCGTCCTGCGCGAGCGGCTCGGGCTGATGGGCAGCAAGGGCGCCTGCGAGCAGGGTGAGTGTGGGTCCTGCAGCGTGCTTGTTGCCGGCGAACTGGTGTGCAGCTGTTTGGTCCTTGCAGCCAGTGCCACCGACCAGCCGATTGTCACCATCGAGGGAGTCGCTCCACTCGGGTCACCCAGCGACGTGCAGCAGGCCTTCGTCGACGCCGGTGCCGTGCAGTGTGGATTTTGCACTCCGGGTCTGATCATGGCTACCCACTCGCTGCTCGAGCGGACTGCGTCGCCCACGGAGTCCGAGATCCGCGAGGAACTCAGCGGCAACGTGTGCAGGTGCACCGGGTACGGCCGCATCATCGATGCGGTGCAGCGGGTCGCCGTGAACCGTCGATCGGCGGTGCAGTGATGCCGGCCATCGTCGGAGAACGCATACAAGGCGGCCGGTTGGGTGACAGCGTCACGCGTCCGGATGGCACTGCCAAGGTCCAGGGCAGCTTCCAGTTCTCATCCGATCTCCATGCAGAGAACTGTCTGTGGGGCGCCACGCTGAGGTCGCCGCACCCCTACGCTCGCATCGTCAGCATCGATGTCAGCGCTGCCTACCGCATCAACGGTGTCGAGGCGATCATCACTGCAGCCGACGTGCCCGGCAAACCCACGTACGGACTCATCAGCCAGGATCAGCCGGTGTTCGCGAGCGAGGTCGTGCGCTACGTGGGAGAGCCCGTCGCCGCCGTGGCGGCCGACCATCCAGAGACCTGCCGGCGCGCGCTCGAGGCCATCGTTGTCGTGTACGAGGTGCTGCAGCCGCTCACTGACCCCGAACTCGCCATCGACGGCAGCCACCCACCGATCCACCCGGACGGCAACCTCATCCGCCATCAACGCATCGTGTGCGGCGACGTACACGCAACGGGCGACATCGTGGTTGAGGGCACCTACGTGTTGGGTATGCAGGATCAGGCCTTTCTCGGGTTGGAAGCTGCGATGGCACTGCCCGACCCAGGGGGCGCCGGCGTGCAGCTGCACGTGGCCACGCAGTGGCTGCACGAGGACCAGAAGCAGATTGCCGCGTGCCTCGGCCTGGAGCCCAGTGCCGTGCGGCTCACCCTCGGGGGAGTTGGCGGTGCGTTCGGTGCTCGGGAGGACATCAGCCTGCAGGTGCACACCTGCCTGTTGGCCCTGCGCACGGGCCGTCCCATGCGCATGCACTACAGCCGCGAGGAAAGCTTCCTGGGGCATGTGCACCGCCACCCGGCCACGGTGTGGATGCGCCACCATGCCACTGCGGATGGTCACTTGGTCAAGATCGAGTCGCGCATGGTGTTCGATGGCGGCGCCTACGCATCCACGTCGTCTGCTGTGCTGATCAACGCCGTCACCCACGCGCAGGGTCCGTACCGCTGCGCCAATGCCGTGGTCGATGGATACGCCGTGCGTACCAACAACCTCCCGTGCGGGGCGATGCGCGGCTTCGGGGTGGTGCAGGCCTGCTTCGCGCACGAGGGCCAGATGGATCAGCTCGCCGCCGCTTGTGGTCTCGATCCGGTCGAGATCCGCTTGCGCAATGCGATGGTGATCGGCGATCGGCTGATCACGGGCCAGGTCATCGAGAACGTTGCGCCGGTCGAGCGGTGCATCCGCGAGACGGCGGCACTTCCCCTGCCGGACGAGCCGGTCGGCGGTCACGATCACGATCCCATGCGGCTCCCGGGTGGCGCTGGGCGCACTGCTGACGCCGGCCACGTCCGTCGTGGTATCGGCTTTGCCGTGTCGATCAAGAACCTGATGTACAGCGAGACCTTCGACGACTACTCCACGGCCCGTTGCCGTCTGTCCGACGGCGTGGTCACGCTGAAGTTCGCCACCAGCGAGGTCGGCCAGGGTTTCGTCACGATCGCTGCCCAGATCGCGCGATCCGTGCTGGGCGTTGACGAGGTCCGCCTCGACCCGATCGACACGGGCGTGGGCTCTGCGGGCTCCACGTCGGCATCGCGCCAGACCTGGATGAGCGGGGGCGCAGTGAATGCGGCATGCCTGAAGGTGCGCGGCTTGCTGTTCGACCATGTCGCCGCAACGCATGGGCTCGGCGCCGATTCGCTGGCCATCGACGGAGCCGACATTGTGAACGCTGCGGGCACGTTCCGCCTTGCCGTCGATGAAGCAAGCTCGGGGGTCAGCTTCGACGAGACCGTCGAGTACCGCCACAAGCCAACCGAGGACCTCGACGAGAATGGCCAGGGCGACTGCCACACGGCGTTTGCGTTCGTTGCCCACCGTGCCGTCGTCGACGTGGACCCCGAGTTGGGCCTGGTGAAGGTGATCCAGATCGCAACAGCGCAAGACGTGGGGCGCGCCCTCAACCCGTTGAGCGTGCTCGGTCAGATCGAGGGCGGCATTGCCCAGGGTCTGGGCCTCGCAGTGATGGAGGAGATCATCATGTCTGATGGTCGCGTGCGTAATCCCAGCTTCACCGACTATCTGCTGCCCACCTTCTTGGACATGCCGAACGTGGTGGTGTCGCTCATCGAAGAACCCGATCCGATCGCTCCACTGGGAGCCAAGGGTGTGGGCGAACCACCGACCATCTCCAGTACCCCGGCCATCGTGGCGGCCATCCGTGACGCCATCGGCAAACCCCTGTTCCGGGTGCCGGTGCGCCCGATCGACATCATCGGCTGACGCAGCATCTGACGACGCCGCATTCGATGGGTTAGGTTTGCCCGGTACGAAGGCATGACACAAAGACTGGGGTGTTGCAGGTGGTTTCCGACCGTGAAGTGATGACATGGGAGATGTTCGGGCAGGCCTCCCGCGAGCTGGCACAGATGGTTGCCGATGACGGTTACGAACCCGACATGATCCTGTCGATTGCCCGCGGCGGCCTGCTGATCGGAGGCGCCCTCGGCTACGCCCTCAGCGTGAAGAACGTCTACACGATGAACGTCGAGTTCTACACCGGTGTCGACGAACGTCTCGAGGTGCCGCGCATTCTCCCCCCAGCACCGGACTTCGTCGATGTGTCCGATGCCCGTATTCTCATCGCCGACGATGTTGCCGACACCGGTCATACGCTGCGCAGCGTGCAGGATTTCTGCGCTGGCAAGGTGGCCGAGGTGCGTAGTGCGGTGCTGTACGAGAAGTCGCACTCGGTTGTGCAGTGCCAGTACAGCTGGAAGCGCACCGACCAGTGGATCAACTTCCCCTGGAGCGACAAGGAGCCCGTTGCCCGTCGCGATTGGTCAGTGCGCGACGCCTGACGAACCCCTTTGACCGCAGGGCCCGGGCTGGGCAGCAGCTCGTGCGTCAGCTCGTGCGTCAGCGGCTCTGCAGTACGACCATCGCGGCGTTGCGGCCGCTCGCGCCCCACACCCCGGCACCGGGGAACGTTGCTGCGCCCGTGATGTACAAGCCGTTCACGGGGGTCTCATAACGGGTCAGCTCCGGGTTCTTGTTGCGCAGGGCAGCAAGCGGTCCACCGGCGAAGCTGGTGGCGTGGCCTTGGGGCAGGTGGAACTCGTTCTCGTAGCGGACCGGGGTCATGACCCGCCACTGTTCTATCGAATCAAGAAACTGATCATCGACCATCGTGGCGTACTGGCGCATCCAACGCATCGG
>WLMZ01000162.1 GCA_009726095.1 Actinomycetota bacterium | reverse complement strand
GACAATGTTGCTGCAGCGTTGCGCGAGATGTGC
The DNA here is from genome assembly GCA_009726095.1 of Actinomycetota bacterium. Lineage (GTDB taxonomy): Bacteria > Actinomycetota > Acidimicrobiia > Acidimicrobiales > Ilumatobacteraceae > WLMZ01. The sequence goes on along the minus strand of WLMZ01000162.1, from coordinate 4,732 downwards.
GCCGGTTTCAGCGGCCTGATCGTGTCCACCGGTGGCACCGGCTTCGCCCCGCGGGACCAGACCCCCGAGGGCACCCGTGCCGTCATCGAACGCGAGGCCCCCGGCCTGGCTGAGGCGATGCGTCTGGTCAACCCCCTCGGTCGTCTCAGCCGGGGCGTTGCCGGTATCTGCGGTCAGGTCATCATCTGCAACACGCCGGGCTCCCCGAAGGGTTGTGTCGAACAACTCGGTGCCGTCATCGACATCGTTCCCCACGCGATACGCCTGCTGGCCGACACGCCCACCACCCACTGAGCGGTGTGCCCGGGCTCATCGGTGAATCCACTGCGCCCCCCGGTCGGTCGCGCCGTATCCTGTCAGCGTGCTACGGCTTGTACTTCCCAAAGGTTCCCTCGAGAAGGCCACCCTCGATCTGTTCGAGGCGGCTGACCTGACGGTGAGCCGCAACTCATCAGTCGACTACAGGGCGTCCATCGACGACCCGCGCATCAGCGAGGTTCGTATCCTGCGTCCGCAGGAGATCCCCACGTACGTGGCCGAGGGCCTGTTCGACATGGGTATCACCGGTCGTGACTGGGTGGAAGAGACCGCCAGCGATGTCGTCAGCCTCGGCGAGCTCAAGTACTCGAAGGCAACGTCGCTGCCGATCCGCGTGGTGGTGGCAGTCGCCGGTGACTCGCCGGCACAGTCGGTGGAGGAGTTGCCCCATGGGCTGCGCGTCAGCACCGAGTACCCCGAGCTGACGAAGCGTTATTTCGCCGCCAAGGGCATCGATGCCGACATTCGCCTGTCGTACGGCGCCAGCGAGGCCAAGATCCCCGATATCGCCGACTGCATCGTGGACATCACCGAGACCGGTCGGGCGCTGCGTGCCGCTGGTCTGCGGATCATCGACACCATGCTCACCAGCTACACCGAGGTGGTGGTGAACAAGCTCGCATACGCCGACCCCGTGAAACGTCATGCGATGCAGCAGCTGATGACGCTGCTGACGGGCACGCTCGATGCCAGGGGCAAGGTGCTGGTGAAGCTCAACGTTGCCCGCGAGAACCTCGATGCCGTGCTTGCGCTGGTGCCGGCGCTCAAGGCGCCTACCGTCAGCGAACTCGCCGGTGATGGCGGCTTCGCGGTCGAGACCGTGGTGGCCAAGAACCAGATCAACGTGCTCATCCCTGCGCTGAAAGATGCCGGTGCCACCGGCATCCTCGAGCTGCCGATCTCCAAGATCATTGCCTGATGTCGAGTCCAGCGGCCGCTGAGCCTGCCGGGCGACTCACTGGCGTGGTGTCGAAGTTCGACGATGACCGTGGTCTCGGCCACATCACCGCTGATGGCGCCGAGTACCTGTTCCACTGTGTGTCCATCGCCGACGGCAGCCGCGCCATCAGCAGCGGCACTGCCGTGTCGTTTGTGTTGCTGCACAAGTTGGGCCGCCACGAAGCCGCCGATATCCGTCCGGTGTGAGGGCGAGAGCGGTGGGCGCCCCGGCTGACCGGGACGAACGCATCCTGGCCGTCATCCGCTCGCTGCGCGATGGCGAGGTGGTGAGCTATGGCGACATCGCTGCCGACGCCGGCTGCAGTGGGCTGTCTCGCCTGGTCGGCCATCTGCTGGCCAGCGCTACCGAGGATCTGCCGTGGTGGCGTGTTGTCAACGCCGCTGGCCGGCTGGCACCCGGCAGCGAAGCCGAGCAGGCACAGTTGTTGCGGGCCGAAGGTGTGTTGTGCGACAGCGACCGGGTGCGGTCGGCCCGGTACGGAAGGTTCAGCCGGCGTTCTTGATCTGCACGAACGCCAGGCGGATGTTGGCCAGTGCGTCGCGCATGGTGGTGGCTTCGTCGCCAAGGCGATCGCCGAGCCCCTCGACCAGGCAGGCAACGGCGTCGATGGCGAGCGCGGCCTGCACGAGATCGGGTGGGGTGGCGCTGAGGTGAATGGCGCCGAGTTCGTACAGGCCCATCACATGGTTGGTCACGACCACCTCTGCTGGCACCTCGGCGAGCTGGCGACGGACGGTCTCCATGGCGTTGAGGGCATCGTCAACCTGGGTGTTCGAGGTTTCTTCTTCCACGTGCGGTAGTGTACCGGCCGACAACTGAGGCGAAGTGGGGTGCATTGCGGACGAAGGTCCAACATGCAGTGACCCCCACCCGGCCACCACCGATCGTCAGACGATATGTTCGTCGATCGACTGTGCGTCCGGGTCATGGCACCATACAACCGCTCCCTGCAAGGGTGTGGCTGTTTTGTTCCTTGGCTTTGCGTCGGTACTACGACGACAACCAACAGGGAGAACAGCCCATTGCACAGGAGTGATCAGCCATAGCAACGCCGCAGCAGAACGAGCCCCGGTACAACGAGCGCATTCGTGCGCGTGAGGTACGCCTGATTGGCGCAGACGGCAGCCAGGTCGGTATCAAGACCTTGCCAGAAGCGCTCACGATGGCCCGTCAACTCGACCTCGACCTTGTCGAAGTCGCGCCATTGGCGAATCCACCCGTTTGCCGGATCATGGATTACGGCAAGTTCCGTTACGAGGAGTCGCAGAAGGCCAAGGAGTCGCGGAAAAAGACCATCCACGTGTCGATCAAGGAAGTAAAACTCCGACCCAAGATCGGCAAGGGTGACCTCGACACCAAGGTTCGTCACATGCAGGAATTCCTTTCCGAAGGCCACAAGGTCAAGGTGACACTGCAGTTCCGTGGCCGCGAGATGGCTCACCCAGAACTCGGATCTCGATTGCTCGACACCGTGATCGCCCAGGTCGATGGCCTGGGCAAGGTGGAGACGCAAGCCCGACTCGAAGGCCGCAACATGACCATGGTGTTGGCCCCAGAGAAGAAGGCGCCAGTCAAAAAGGAACGCACCCCCAGCGATGCCAAACCCAACGACGCCGAACATGGCGACGATGGCGCCGGCACCGACGAGGCCACTGCCGCCCCCACACCGACTGACAGTGCGAGCGAGACCCCGGGTGAGTCGGCAGAGGCGCCAGTCGCTGCCGTTGCCGAGATTGAGGCGCCAGCCGAGGTCGAGGCGCCAACCGAACTCGTCGCAATGGATCCCCCTGGCGAATCCGCCTGAAACCCTGAACTGGTCGTCGGTACCGACACCTGACCAAACCCTCCGTCCAAAGAATCAACAAGGACCACTTTTATGCCCAAGATGAAGACCAGCAAGACCGCCGCGAAGCGGTTCAAGAAGACCGGTAGTGGCAAGCTCCGCCGCCTGCAGGCCAACCGTCAGCACCTCTTCGAGAAGAAGTCGTCCACCCGTACCCGCCGTCTGGCCGGCACGGTCGATGTGCACCCGGGAGACGCCCGCAAGATCAAGCGCCTCCTCGGCGAGCGCTGAATACATCCGATCAAGAACTGACCATCACCAACACTGAATTGAGCCGACCCGACTGGGTCGCAGAAGAAGGGATACCGACATGGCAAGAGTCAAGCGTGCGGTAGGTGCCAAGAAGCACCGTAAGGCAACACTCGAAAAGGCCAAGGGCTATTACGGCATGCGCAGCCGCTCGGCGCGGCTTGCCAACGAGCAGGTCATGCGTTCTGGGCAGTACGCCTTCCGCGACCGTCGTGCAAAGAAGGGCGAGTTCCGTCGTCTGTGGATCCAGCGCATCAATGCCGGCTGCCGCATGTACGACATGAGCTACAGCCGGTTCATCGCCGGTCTCAATGCCGCTGGCATCGAGGTCGACCGCAAGATCCTGGCCGATCTCGCCGTGACCGACATCGAGTCATTCGGCAAGATCGTCGAGTCCGCCAAGGCAGCGCTCGCCTGAGCACGCCGCTGGGTTTCCAGCACCCCGATGTTCAGAGACTGCGGCGCCTCCTGGGGCGCCGCAGTGCTCGTTGGGACGAGGGTGCGTTTGTCGTCGAGGGTCGAATCCTGATCGAGGAGGCCGTCGCGGCCGATTGGGATGTCGAGGCACAGTTCGTTGCCCCGGGTGGCGAACCGGTGCGTGGAGCCGGCGGCCATGTGTACGACCTGGCTGCCCATGTCATCGAGCGCGTCGCATCGACCGAGGCACCTCAACCGTTGCTCGCCGTGGTCCGCATTCGCCAACACGAGATCAGCGACTTCGCCGGCGCTGCGCTGGTTGTGGTGGCTGACCGCATTGCTGATCCCGGGAACCTCGGCACCATGCTGCGCTCGTGCGAGGCCGCCGGTGTGAACGGGGTCGTGCTCATCACTGGTTCGGCTGATCCCTACAACCCGAAGGTGGTGCGGGCCTCTGCCGGGGCCCTGTTCCATGTGCCGGTCGTGGCCGACATCGCCCTGCACGAGCTGCAGGCGCTCCGATTGCCGCTCGTGGGAACGTCGTCGCATCAGGGCAAGGCCTACACCGACACCGATCTCACCAAGCCGTTCGCGTTGGTGATGGGCAGTGAGGCCCACGGTGTGAGCGATGAGATCCCCATCGACTCCTGGCTCACCATCGCACATGTGGGCCGGGCCGAGAGCCTGAACGTGGCGATGGCCACCACGGTCGTGGTATTCGAGGCGTTGCGCCAGCGCGCCGCACGGTAACGTATGCGCCGTGTTGTCGCAGCGATTTCCCAGCCCCCGGGTATGGCTCGGGGGAGTGCTGTTCGTTCGCTGACGCGCTCTCGATTGCACGCCGCCCGGGGGAAGACATCTCCCACGTTTGTTCGGTCTGCAGTTCGTTGAAAGGTCTTTCCGATGATTGATGAAGTTCGAAGCGCGCTCGAGGCGGCACTCGG
>WLMZ01000161.1 GCA_009726095.1 Actinomycetota bacterium | reverse complement strand
GGATTCGTACCGAGGCGGCCAAGTCGCATCTCTCGCTCCCTCACGATGGGCCCCAGGGCGGCATCGACCGCCAGGGCTGCCCACTGCTCTACGACCTGCCGATTCGGCCGATTCCCAGCTGGAAGTTCTTCGATTCGGCCACCCTGCACGGTGCGGTTCCGATCCAGACATGCGACTGGCACCTGTGGATTCCCCAGTCGCTGGCGGCGATGCACCTCGACGTGCTCGTGGTGTCGTGGTCGGTCACCGCGATGTGGGAATACCAGATGGCCGATGGCAGCGCCTCATACGTGGGCCGGCCCGACTTCGATGCGCTGCTCGGCACGCGGATGGCCGAGTTCGAGGAGATGGCCGCACAGTACGGCACCACGGTGCTGTGGACCACCTACGCGCCCAAGGAGCCTGCCGCCGGCGGCGAGCGGTGGACCGCACCGAAGACCGCCGATCAGATGGCAGCGGTGGTGCTGCAACGCCCGTGCACATCAGACCTGCGCATGCTGGTGCGCGCTGAGCCCGGCTATCGCTGGTATCAGGACGGCTATCACTTCACGCCGACGGGGGCGGCCCGTGCGGTGGCCTCGATGACCTCGAGTGCCCTGCGCTGCGCACTGCTGGACCCCTCTGGCCCCGACGTTCTGCCCGGGAAGTCGTAGCGGCCGGTCGGGTCCGGTCGGGTCGGGTCGGGTCGGGTCGAGTCGGGTCGGTTCGGGTCGGTTCGGGTCGGTCAGTCGGTGAGTGCGATGTTGTCGATGAGGCGCACCTCGTCGAACCACACGGCAATCACCGCACGCGCGTCAGCGTTGACGGTGTCGAGTTGATGCAGGGTGTGCGGATCGACGATGTCGATGTACTCCAGGCGCGCCAGGGGTTGCGCCACCACGAACCGGGCAGCGATCTCGCACAGTTCGGCCGAGCCACGAATGCCGCCAGAGAACGCAGCCTGGATTGCCGAGAGGGCCCCTGGCACCACCAGTGCCGCGTCGCGCTGGGTCGGGCTGAGCCGTCGATTGCGGCTGGACATGGCGAGTCCATCGTGCTCGCGCACGGTCTCGACGCCGATGATGTCGATGTCCATGTCGAGGTCGAGCGCCATCTGGCGCACCACGGTCAGCTGCTGGAAGTCCTTCTCGCCGAACACGGCAACATCGGGACGCACCGCATTGAACAGCTTGGCCACCACGGTGGCCACCCCGCGGAAGTGGCCCGGCCGCCCGGCGCCCTCGAGCATCTCGGCCAGTGCGCCCGGCTCGATATGCGTCTCGAACCCTTGTGGGTACATCGACTCGGGTGTGGGGGCGTACACGGCGGCCACCCGACGTGCCTCGCACTGTGCGAGGTCGTCGTGCATCGGGCGGGGATACTGGTCGAAATCGTCGCGGCGGTTGAACTGCAGCGGGTTGACGAAGATGCTCACGACGACGACATCGCTGTGCCAGTGCGCATGGTCGATGAGGGTGAGGTGACCCTGGTGAAGGGCGCCCATTGTTGGCACCAGACCGACACGATGGTCGAGCCGGCGCTGCTGCGCGCACCAAGCGTGCATCGCCTGGGGCGAGTCGAGGACCAGTAGCGCCACGATTGGGCTCAGTGGAAGCTGTGCGCGTCGTCAGGCCATGCGCCGTCGCGAACATCGGCAACGTACTGCTGCGTAGCGGCGACGACGACGCCGCGCAGGTCGGCATAGGCCTTTGCGAACTTGAACGTGTGGTCACTGAGGCCGAGGAGATCGTGCAGCACCAGCACCTGTCCGTCGCAGTGGTTTCCTGCGCCGATGCCGATGGTGGGGATACTCAGCTTCTGCGTGATGTCAGCGGCGAGGTCGAGTGGGATGCCTTCGAGCACCACCGAGAACGCCCCGGCCTGTTCGACCGCGTGCGCATCCTCGAGCAGGCGTTCGCGGCTGCCCGCTTCGAACCCGTTCTTGCGCCCCTGGACCCGATGCCCGCCCATACGGTGATAGCTCTGCGGGGTGAGCCCGATATGGCCCATGACGGGAATATCAACCCGGGTGATCGCCGCAATGGTTTCGGCCATGGCCACGCCGCCTTCCAGCTTCACGGCCTGGGCGCCGGCCTTCATCAGTCGTACCGAGCTCTCGACGGCCTGCTGGGGGCTGACCTGATACGAGCCGAACGGGAGGTCGCCGACGACCATTGCGTGCGTGCCGGCGCGGGCGACGAGACGAACGTGGTATTCCATCTCGTCGAGATCGACCGGGATGGTGTTGGCTTCGCCCTGCACGACCATACCCACGGAGTCGCCGACCAAGATGATGTCGACCCCACCGCGATCGACCAGACGAGCAAACGTCACGTCGTATGCGGTGACCATGCTGATGCGTCGGCGTTCGGCGCGCATCGTGGCGAGGGCCGGCACCGTGATGCGGGCGCGTGGGTGGTCGCCAGAGGTGGCGTCGGCTGCGGCGTTGCCGGAGGTGGGGCCAGAGGAGAGGGGAGATGATGTGGTCATGAAGCCGATGCCTCCAGCGCCGGGGGAATTCGTCCCCCAATGCAAGGCCAACCTAGCGAATGACGTGGCGAATCCATCACTTGCCGTACTCAGGCGGTGAACAACGATGGGCACAGGTCGCGGTACGACGGCGGTCCACCGACGGAGTCTGCGCTGAGAAGGGCCTGCGTGCAGGCGGCAGCGAAGCACAGTGCCGCCGCGTCGAGGATGCGGTTGAGTACGGCCGGCCGGCTGCCCTCGGTGCGAAACCCGGTGCTTGCCGCGGCCGGTAGTTCGTCGAAGCCGGTGGCCAGAGCGAACACGGTGTCACCGTCGAACATGGAATGTACGGGCCGAATGGCGCGCGCCATGCCGTCGTGGGCAACGCCGGCCACCCTGGTGCACTCGGCCTTCGACAACCGGGCGGTGGTGGCGATGACGCCAATGGTGGTGTTGAGCGAACTGGGAGTGGCCGGGGGAGTGGGCGGGTACACCGAGCGCAGCGCGGCTCGCTCGGACGATGTGGGGCGACGGAGGCGATGCGCAGCATGCTCCCAGGGCAGCCCGGTGGACGGGTCGATCAGGGAACCGGCGGCGTTAACCACGGCCAGCGCAGCGACGACGACGCCACTGTCCAGCCGGACGCTGGCCGAGCCGACGCCGCCCTGCAGCCCGCCGGCGATTGCGCCGAGCCCGGCGCCGACTGCGCCGTTGGCCTCTGGAGCACGGCGTGCACGCGAGGCGGCGCGGCGTCCGAACTCGTCGTCGGGGCGCCGTGTGAAATCTCCGCCGCGACCGAGATCAAAGATGACGGCGGCGGGCACGATGGGCACGATCTGATGGGCCTGGGTACCGACGGAAAAGCCGATGGAGCGAGACTCGAGCCAGTGCATCACGCCGTTGGCGGCAGCCAGGCCGTATGCGCTGCCGCCGGTGAGGCAGATGCCGTGCACCTGCTGGACCAGGTTCTCGGGCCGCAACAGGTCGGTCTCGCGGGTGCCGGGTCCGCCGCCACGCACGTCGACGCCAGCAGTGGCGCCGGCCGGTGCGATGATGGCAGTGGTGCCGGTTCGCCAGCCACGACCGTTGCGTTGATAGTGGCCCACTGCGATGCCGGGCACATCGGTGAGCGAACCACGAGGATCCACGGTCAGCGATGGGCCACGCATCGGTCGACGCCGACTCAGGAGTCGAGCAGCACCCTTTGCGCAGCGGGCCCATCGGTTTGCGCCGCGAAGAACGTGCGCCACACCATCAGGCCGAGTTGGTACAGCCCCGGCACGATCAGCACGATACGCAGGACGAGGCTGACGTCGCCGGGCAGCAAGATGGTGAGCCAGAGCATGGCTGCCAGCCAGGCCACGAAGAACGACAGCGTGAGCACCCGGAACTTGCGCACCTGCACAGGGTGGACGAACTTCAGGTTGGTGAGTTGCGACAGGGCCAGGATCAGTAGCACGGCGAGGTTGATCCAATGGTTCAGCGATGTGGGGTTGGCGCCCTGCACCAAGAACATGGTGGGCACGGCGAGGTTCCACACCGAGGGGAACCCGTTGAACCAGTGGTCGGCCGTCATCATGTCGGTTCGGCTGAACCACAGCGCCGACGAGAACAGCAAGAAGGCGCCCATGATCAGCGAGGTGTGTGCGGGCAGCATGTGGAACTTGTACATGAACAAGATGGGAACCACAGCGCAGGTGACGAAATCGATGATCAGGTCGAGAATGTAGCCATCGATGCGGGGCACCGATGTCTGCACGTTCCACGCCCGGGCCACGGGTCCGTCGAGCCCATCGAGTACCTGCGCGGCGATGAGCCAGAGCAAGGCCGCCTTCGGGGCATCGTCGATGACCGAGATGATGCCGAGCATGCCGCAGACCGCGCCGAGAGCGGTGGCGCAGTGCACCAGCCAACCGCGGCGCACATCCTGTCGGCAGGGGGCTGTGGGGTCGTTGGGGCAGCCATCTGGTGTGGTGCCGCCGGCCTGAATTGGGTTTGACATGAAGTCCGTGAAACTTTCCGGGGAGTGAAGCGCCGGATACCGGCCACAAATCCGCGCCAGCATGCTATCGCTGCGCCTCGCGTGGCGTTCACCTCGGATCAGCGATAACGCTTCCGGGCGAGGTCGAAGACACCCTCGTTGCCGGTTCGCCAGCGAACCGTGAGGTGACAGCGGCTGATGCGCCAGATCCCGTCGGCACGGCTCATCGAGTTGGTGTAGTGGCCTCCCAGCTCGCACCAGTTCATGGTGTCGGGCAGGCCGAACTCGGCCATTGTGATCGGGCTGAACCAGTGCTGGGCGCGTAGTTCAACGACGCAGGTGGCGTGATCGGCATCGT
>WLMZ01000160.1 GCA_009726095.1 Actinomycetota bacterium | reverse complement strand
CGTCAATGCCGGCAACGTCGGCAAAGGTGGTGCGCTGTTGCGAGGCGTCGTAGCGGACGGCTTTCGACTTACCGATGCCGCCGATACCCGACAGGCCGGTCCCGACGCGGCGCATCAACCAGACATAGCCACCGATCAGCAAGAGAGCGGGCCCGAAGTTGGCGAGCAGTGTGACCCACCAACTGACCCCGGTGCTCACCGGTTTGGCGTTGACGGTGACGTCGTTGGCGAGCAGGGCATCGAGCAGGTGGTCATCGGCATAGGCCGGCCGCTCGGTGGCGAAGTCGGTCACCTTGGTCGTGCTGTCTGGCGGATATGCGATGGCCGCCCGCAGGGTGCCGGTGATGGAGCCGCCCACCGACGTGATCTCGGCGATGTTGTCGGCGCTGACCTGCGAGCGGAAGGAGCTGTAGGAGATGCTCGTGTGGCTGGGTTCGCGGAACAGCATCGAGGCGACGAACCAGTTCACGGCGATCGCGATCACGACGATCCACGCCAAACGGCGCACGTTCAGCCAGTGCCTGGGCGACGCTTGACCATCGCCACCTGGGGCCGGCCGGCTGCTGTCGTCGCGCCAGCGGGGCAACGAGTCCTGCGGCGGTGGGGGAGGCAGCGGCTTCTTCCGGGCCCCCCGCAGCGCATTGGCGTCAGCGTTCACGAGCGGTTCCCGGGCTGCCATCCATGCCCCAACGGTGTCGCAGATGCGCCCGGTGATCAAGGGTCAAACGGCCATTCTTGGCTGCTGGCCGATCGTCGATGGCCGGGCAGTCAGGGATGGCGGATCTGCTACCAGTGGTGGTCGGCAATCAGCACTGAGCCCCCAACCGTGGGTTGGGTGGCTTGCGGCACTGTGATGCGACATCTGACATGCGTTGGCGCGGGCTTCTCAAGGGGATAACTTCACCTTGTTGGTTGCTGGCTGCCGAGGTGGAGGGCCGATGAGCGATGCCGGGTGAACTTCGCAGGTGGGGTCGGGTGGCGTGGCGAAGAACCCCCGCGCAGTCGCACCGGCACGACCGATGACTTCCGATCCACCGTTCGCAGATGTTCCCGATCTCGGTCCGGTTGTCGACCGACTGACTCAACTCAGCCAGGTGCTCGAGGGCTTGGCAATTGCCGTGCTGGTCACTGACGACAAGGCCCAGATCACCTACGCCAACGCCGCCGGACAAGCGTTGATCGAGGCGCTGGGCACCGATTCGGTGGTTGGCCGACAGGCAGGGACGTTGTTCCCCGGCGCAGGCGTGCCGATGGCCGAGATCACCGAGGCCCTCGATGCCGAGGGGCAGTGGTGCAGCCGGATCACGTTGCAAGGGTTCGATCAGGAACAGCGCCACTTCGTCGTGTGGGCGGGACGGCACCGCGATCGTGCGGCGGGGAATGCTGGGTGGGTGATCGCTCTCAGCGACATCACTGCGCAGGTACAGGGGGAGCAATCCAGGACCCGAGCCGAGGAAGCCCTCGCTCGGGCCGAGGAGATGGCACATCTGGGGAACTGGGATTGGGACCTCAGCACCGACGTGGAGACGGTGTCCGCCGTAGCCAGAGCGATCTTTCCTGCGGGCGGCGCCGAACCGGCAATCACCCTTGCGAAGGCGCTCCATCGGGTCCACCCCGATGATCGTCAACGTGTCGAGGAGGCACTGCAGAACGCCCTGAGCGGCTCGGCGGTCTACGACATTGAGTATCGGCTACAACACCCTGACGGCCAGGTGGTCCACGTGCACGAGCGGGCCCGACTGGTGCTCGACGAGCAGGGCCAGCCGGCGCGCCTGGTGGGCATGGTGAGGGACCGATCCGACGAGGTGGCCAGGATCGCGGCGCTGGAGAAGTCCGAACGTCAGCTGCGCGCAGCGCTTGATGCCATGGCAGCCCAGACGGCCGTGCTCGACGCCGCTGGCGTCATTGCCTCGGTCAACAATTCGTGGCTCGAGTTCGCCCAGGCCAATGGCGCCCCCGACCGGGGATGGGTCGGGCTGAGCTTCCTGGATGCTGTCGATGTCGGCGTGGCGACCAACGCCCCAGGTGCAGCAGCAGTTGCCGACGGGCTCCGCGAGGTGCTGGGTGGAGACCGCCGTCGGTTCTCGGTCGACTATGTGAGTAGCAGCCCCGACGGCCGGTCCAGCTGGTTCGTGTTCAGCGCCGAGGCGATCGATTCACCCACTGGTGGCGCAGTGATTTCATATCGCGATATCACGGCGCGCAAGCACGCCCAGGCCGAGCTGCGCCACTTGGAGCTACACGACGCGCTGACCGGACTACCAAACCGGCAACTCATCCTCGACCGCATCCAGATCGAGACGCGCCGCCCCCGCCGCTCGATCAGCGGGCTGGCGGTGCTGTTGGTCGATCTCGACCGGTTCCGGGTGTTCAACGACAGCCTCGGGCGCGGCGTTGGCGACCGCGTGTTGATCGAGGTAGCGACACGCATCATCGGTGCTGTTCGGCCGGGCGACATGGTCGGCCGCGTCGGCGGCGACGAGTTCGTCATCATCTGTGACCGCCTGCACGACCTCAGCGATGCTGAAACCATCGCCACGCGCATTCTGCAGGGACTCGAGTCGCCCCTGATCGTTGACGATCACGACATCTACGTGCGCGCCAGCATCGGTATTGCCAACAACAGTGATAATGATGGCGACGCCGAGATGCTGATCCGTCATGCCGAGGCCGCGATGTATGCCGCAAAGTCGCGCGGCGGCCATCGCTTCGCGAACTTCGACATTTCGTTGGGCCAATTGGCCATCGAACGGGCCGAACTCGAACGCGATCTGCGGTTCGCGGTCGACCACGGCCAACTCCATCTCGAGTATCAACCGGAATACGATCTCCGCACCGGCGTGCTTGTCGGTGTCGAGGCGCTGGCCCGGTGGACCCATCCGGTCCATGGGCCCATCCCGCCGAGCGTTTTCATCCCGATTGCCGAGCAGAGCGATCTCATCGACGCACTCGGTCGGTGGGCGTTACGTACTGCGTGTGAGCAATTGGCCACATGGGATCAGACAAACGGTCCGCCACGTGTGCGGGTAGCCGTCAACGTTGCCGTGCGCCAGCTGGCCGGGCACGGGTTGGCCGAATACGTCGCAGCGCTTCTCGTGCAGTACGGGTTGCAGCCGGCGCGGCTCGAGCTGGAGATCACCGAGACGGCGTTCCTCGACAACCTCGAACTCTTCTCCGAGGTCTTGAAAGAGATTTCGGGGCTGGGTGTACGCATTTCGCTGGACGATTTCGGTACCGGGTCGGCGTCGCTCAGCCACGTCAGCCGGCTCCCGATGAACGCGCTCAAGATCGATCAATCGTTCGTGAAGGGCATTGACCTCGACGACCCCGGCGCGTTGGCAATCGTGAAAGGCGTGATCTCCATCGCCCAGGCGTTTTCGTTCGACGTGGTGGCCGAGGGCATCGAGACCGCCGAGCAACTGGCGGTGCTCCAGGGGTTGGGGTGCCGATACGGGCAGGGATACCTTCTCGGCCGACCCACCGGGCCGGACAGCATCGAGACAATGGCGGCCCAGATCATCGCCTGAGGCGATGCGCCGAATCTGGTGCGGCAACCTAGGATCGTCGAATGCGTATGAAGCCCTTGTCTCCTGCCCGTCGTGCTGTTGGTGGGATGGCCCTGATCGCTGTCCTGGTTGCCGCCGGGTGTAGCAGTACCGCTGCCAGCGATGCGCCGCCGGCGTCGTCGGTTGCGCCGTCCACCGGTGTCGTGCGCACGATGCTGGCCCACGCAGTGCCAGCGAATGCTCCCGGCCAGGAGCTGTACCTGCAGGAGGTCACCATCGCTGCGGGGGCCAAGCTGAGCAGGCACCTGCATGAGGGCACCCAGGTCGCCAGCGTTCGCAGCGGCACGCTCACCTACAACATCGTGTCGGGTACGGCCGTGGTCACCCGGGCCGACGGCACCGTGCAGAGCGCCGAGGGCCCAACGGTCATCGAGTTGGGGCCCGGCGACGCCATCACCGAGACAGCGACGCTGGTGCACTTCGGGGCCAACAACGGCAAGGTGCCGGTGGTCATCCTGCTGGCGGCACTCTTGACCGAAGGGGCCCCGGTGGCCACTCCTCACTCCTGAGTCGTCGCCGCCAGATCTGCCGCGCGGCGCCCGATCAGGTCTGGGTGCCCAACTCGGTCAGCTTGGCTGCGGTGGAACCCATCATCTTCTTGCCATCGAACCCGATGCGACGTTCTGGGGTGACCTCCAGCACGATGCGCCGGGGCGAATCGAGGAACTGCTCGAATCCGCTGGCGGACGGGGTGTCGCCCATCAGCTTGTGGGAGAGGGCCTTGTAGAACCACTGCTGTGTGGCGCGGTCGTCGTGCACCACGCACCGACCGGCGTAGGTGACGGTGCGCCCGCTGAGCTTGAAGCCCGTGCCGTTGACGCAGACCGAGACGCGGTTGTCGCGGCGCACGGCAGCAATGCGCTTGCGTTGATCGGTGGCGGTCAGCCAGAAGCGGCCACCGTGCCACACGAAGTTCATGATCACGCCGACCGGCCAGCCATCGCGCGTGGACCAGATGAACGTGCACTCGGTTGCCGAATCGAGCAGGCGTTGTTCGTCGGCGTCTTCGAGGGTGTAGATGGTGACGTCCTCGTAGTCGCTCACTTCGGCCGCCGGCGTCTCGCCGCTTCGCTGGTTGCTCATGCGGCGGCCACCTTGCGCCGTACGGTCAGGTCGAGGTTGCGCAGGCCGCGCAGGATGTAGCTCGGCTCGTACTCGAAGGTGTTGCCGGGGGCGAACTCCACATGGTCGAGCCGTTCGGTGAGCGCCTCGAAGCCGATGCGTGCCTCGAGCCGCGACAGCGGTGCGCCGATGCAGAAGTGTGCGCCGAACCCGAACGCGAT
>WLMZ01000016.1 GCA_009726095.1 Actinomycetota bacterium | reverse complement strand
TACGCTGACCGACAATCTTCCCCGGTGCTTTCGACAGCTGTATCTATGTCTGTCCACGTCGTGTCAACGAGTCTGAGTGGTGTGGGAGGTGGTTGCCGTGTCCATCGATGATCTGGCTGATATTGCTGATAGTGCCGTCGACGCCTTCCGCGGGTTGCGCGGGTATCAGCGTGACCAAGCGTTCATGGATGTCGAACGCCAGATTCGCCGGCTCGTGGCGTTGCAAGCGGCGATGCTCGCTGAGGTGACGGTCTCGTACTCGTACCTCGACGACGCCCATCACACCCCGGTCTCATGGGCGCAGGCTGTGTTGAACTCGTCCCGCTCCACGGCGATGCACCACACCCGTCTCGCCGCGATGCTGGCCGAACTGCCGGCATTGGCGGCAGCGGCCGCCGCTGGTCACGTCGGTTCCGACCAGTTGCGCCTCCTCGCTGCCCTGCACAGCAATCCGCGCTGCGGGCACATGTTGGCGGGTTCCGAGGAACTGCTGCTGCAGCATGCCACCACCCTGAGCTTGGGCGATTTCCGGCAGGTCTGTCAACGGTGGCTTGCCCATGCCGACCCCGATGGGGCACATCGTGACCACGAGCTGTCACGTGACCAACGCTCGGTGAAATCCACCAGCCACGGCGCCGGGCACGAGCTGCGTGCCCAGGGCGACGCGCTCACCGGCGACATCATCAACGAGATCATCGACCGGCATGCCGCGGCAGAACTCGACAATGACATCGCCGACCGGCTGGCAATGTATGGGGCCGAGGCCGATCAACACCCACTGCCACGCACCGCCCGTCAGCGTCGCTACGACGCGTTGCTGGCAGCCATGCTGAAGGGTGCGTCCACGGGCGGCAGCGGCGAACAAGAACCGCTGATCAACATCTTCACCAACGAACCCACGTTCAACCACGCCGTGCGCAACTACTTCGGCCGGGACACCGCCGACGATTTCGGTGATCCTGGTGTGTCCGAGCGGCTGTGGATGTGCCAGACCGCCTCTGGCGCTCCGGTCGATCCGCATGATCTCGTCATCGCTGCGCTGCTCGGGCATATTCGCCGTGTGGTCACCGACAACTGCGGCCGGGTCATCGATCTGGGTCGCAAATCACGCCTGTTCACCGGTGCCGCACGTGAGGCGGTGCTGCTGGGCGGCGACCGGTGCTGTTGGCCGGGCTGTGGCCAGCGGGGCAGCTTCATCCAGATCGATCACCTGGCGCCATGGGCCGGTGGCGGTGGCGGCACCACCAGCCCGCTGAACGGGGCGCCGATGTGCGCAACGCACAACCGTCGAAAACACCACGGCAGGTTCACCGTCAGGCGCGATGCTGATGGATGGCACCACTATCGGCCCGATGGCAGCGAGATCGCGCCGCGAACCGCTACGTAGTTCGGCGGGGGTCTCGCGTAGCCTCTGCGTTGTCATCGGGTGCGTGCGCGGCCCGGATGCAAGGGGGACGATCATGACCATCACCGGTACGGCCACAACGCCTGCAGGAATCGAGTACCTGCGCACGCCCGACGATCGGTTCTTCGGCCTGCCCGAGTGGCCGTATGCGCCGCGGTATGCACAGGTCGATGGCCTGCGCATGGCGTACATCGATGAAGGGCCGGCCGATGCGCCCACGCTGTTGCTGCTGCACGGCGAACCGACGTGGGGCTATCTGTACCGCAGGATGATCCCGGTCCTGTTGGCTGGCGGTTACCGCGTGGTGGCCCCTGACCTCATCGGCTTCGGACGTTCGGACAAGCCGATCGATCGGGCCACCTACACGTATGCGCAGCATGTGGCCTGGGTCAGCGAGTTCGTGCGGGCAACTGCGCTCAGCGACCTCACCCTGTTCTGTCAGGACTGGGGCGGCCTCATCGGGCTGCGCGTGGCCGCCGAGCATCCTGATTCGTTCAGCCGGTTGATCATCGCCAACACGGCGCTGCCCGATGGATCGCCGATGAGCCAGGGCTTCATGCGCTGGCAGAACGCCTCGCAGCGGATGGAGTTCATGGACTGCGGGTTCCTGCTGCAGGTGTCGGGCCTCGCCCGCGAACTCACCGAGGCCGAGATGAACGCCTATCGCGCCCCGTTCCCCGACGAGACCTACATGGCGGGTGCGCGTCAGTTCCCACTGCTCGTGCCCACCAGTCCCGATGACCCTGCCGTGCCGGCCAACCTGGCTGCATGGCGCGTGCTCCAGGCCTGGACCAAGCCGGTGCTCACCCTCTGGGCGCCCGAAGATCCGGTGCTCGGCACGTATGTATCCGACTTCGTCGAGCGCATCCCGGGTGCGGCCGGCCAGCCGCATCAGACCTTCGCTCCGGCGGGTCACTTCATCCAGGACGACGCCGGCGAAGCGGTTGCTGCTGCGGTGGTGGCCTGGCTCGACTGAGCACGGCTCACGATGGCAGCGTTGCCTCCACCAGCAGGCCATCGTCGACCTGATAGACGAAGCCGCGGATGTGGTCCTTGTGGGCCACGAAGGGATTCACCTGCAGGCGGCGGATCGATTGGCGCACGTCTTGGAACGGGTCCTTGAAGCTCTCGATCGACCACGCCGGGCGGATACCGGTCTCGGTCTCGAGTTGTTCCATCAGCTCGTCGGCGACCACCCGCTGCAAACCGCAGTCGGTGTGGTGCAGCAGGATGATCTCACGTGTGTCGAGCAGGCGCTGCGAGAGCACGAGCGAGCGGATGACATCGTCGGTCACCACGCCTCCGGCGTTACGGATGATGTGTGCATCGCCGTGGGCCAGGCCGAGCATCTCGAAGATGTCCATGCGGCTGTCCATGCACGCCACGATGGCGAGCTGTCGGCGTGGTTTCAGCGCCAGGTCGTGATCGGCGAAGGATTCGACGTAGCGCGAGTTGTGTGCGATCAACTCATCGGTGTTGGGGACGAACTCGCGTTGGGGCGTGTCAGACATGACCTAGACGGTAGCGGCGGCTTTCGTGCGACGGCCAGCGGTGCGCGCGCTCGGCTGCGCTCGGTCAGCCCGCAAGGAGTTCGTCGAGCAGCGCCACGACCAGCCGGTCGATTTCGTCGCGGATGGGGCGCACGGCAGCCACGCCCTGGCCGGCGGGATCGGGCAGGGCCCAATCGAGATACCGCTTGCCGGGGTAGTAGGGGCAGGTGTCGCCGCAACCCATGGTGATGACCACGTCCGAGGCCAGGACAGCGGCATCGTCGAGCTTCTTCGGGACGGCACCCGCTGCGAGTAGATCGATGCCCATCTCGTCCATCGCCTCGACGACTGCCGGGTTGATGGTGGCGGCAGGCGCCGTGCCGGCCGAACGCACCAGCACGCGGCCCTTGGCATGATGGGCCAGCAACGCTGCGGCCATCTGCGACCGCCCTGCGTTGTGGATACAGACGAACAGCACCTCGGGACGGTGGGCGCCCGTTGGGGAGGCGGCGGGTTCAGCCACGGCCGTCGCCCGATGCGTCGCCCGATGCGTTACCCGATGCCTTGTGGGGGAAGAGGAACCGGATCAGGCCAAACGCCATCAACGCTGCGACGACCTGCATCACGATGAACATGGGTGCCGACGAGGGTCGGATGCCGGCGAATGAATCGGACAGCATGCGCGCAACCGTGACCGCCGGGTTGGCGAAGCTGGTGCTCGACGTGAACCAGTAGGCGCCGCCGATCCACACGCCAACGGCGAAGGGTACGGCCGAGGCCCGGCCGGTGCGAACGCAGCCGTGGATCACCAGCAGTAGCCCGATGGTGGCGACCACCTCGGAGAGCCACAGCGCCCCGGACGACCGGGTGTGGGTGGACAACTTGATGGCCGGCAGCTCGAACATGAGGTTCGCGATCACCGTGCCGATGCACCCGCCGATCGTTTGCGCCACGGTGTACAGCGCCGCATCACGGGTGCTGATGGTGCCGAGTAGTCGGTCCACCAGCGTCACGACCGGGTTGAAGTGTGCGCCGGACACGGCGCCGAACATCAGGATCAGACCGATCAGCGCGCCGGCGGTGGCCGCTGCGTTTTCGAACAGCTGCAGGCCGACATCGGCAGGGGAGAGGCGGCTGGCCATGATTCCTGAACCGACAACGGCAATGATGAGCAGCGCTGTGCCGAGTCCCTCTGCGAGTAGTCGTCGGGTGAGGTCGAGCCGAAGCTGACCGGTACCCGTCTCGGGCTGCAGGGACAGCTCAGCATCAGTGGGGTGAAACTGGTCGCTCATGACGCTGGCGCCGATTCGGTGACGAGAGCATTGATCCGCCCGAGTAGCTCTGCCACGGTGGCGTCGAACGCGGCCCTCGACCCATTCGCAACTGGATCGGGGATGGACCAGTGCAGCCATGCACGGTTCAGCGCGAGCTGCTCGTGGGCCTGATCGCAGACGGTGATCACGATGCTGGGCAATGGCGCCGAAAGATCGATCGCGCGTGGGACGGCTGCGGACAGGTCGAGGCCGGCCCGACGAGCTGCTGCGAGCGCCCCTCGGTGCACCGTTGCCGCGGGGTGGGTGCCGGCGGATTCGGCGGGGGCATGTGCCACCGACCGCCAGAGCGCTGCGGCAAGTTGGCTGCGGGCCGAGTTGCGGGTGCAGACGAACAGTGCCGGACCGGGCGCGACCCGGCAACCCGGCACCAGGTTGTGCAACGCAGAGCGATCCAGGTGCACGTAGCGCCGACGGCCATCGCCGCTGGAGCGTGATCGGTTGACCATGCCCACCCCTTCGAGCACATCGAGATGATGCGCGAGCAGGTTCGACCCGACTCCGAGCCCGCGACACAGCTCGTGTGGTGCACGATCGGACACGCAGAGCTCATCGATGATCGCGAGGCGAACCGGGTCTCCCAGAGCGGCATGGCGAGCGGCGCGTGCTTCGAGTGCCGAGCACCCTTCAAGAGCTGCGTTCATCACACCGACCCTATTCACTCAATAAGTATTGAGTCAATCTCGGACACACCTGCTGTGACCGATGGCGACAACTCTGCGGGGCGAACAACTGCAGAGGGTTACGGTGTCGAGGTGGCTGATGTGCAGACTCCCGGTGACTGGTGCGAGCTCACCCGTCGAAACGCTCGCTCGGTGCAAACCACCATTGGGTGGATCTTCTGGGACCCGGGGGCGGCCCGCCGGTACAACGCGGCCGGTTTGCCCGAGGCATTTGCCGGCCCGCTCGGGTATATCGCGTCGCGATGCGCCCCGCTCGCTGGTGCCGGGCCTGATGCCGTGGTCGCTTCGTTCGGGTCGATCAGTCCCATGGCCATTCGAGGCGTGTTCCAGTTTCTCGGAACACCCGAGCGTTTCGGGGAGATCTGGTCGGCGCGTGACGCAGCCGTCGTCGACGGTTTGCGCCAGTACGCGCCTGACATCGTCGAGCCCCTGGCAGCATTCGCTGCCGAGCTGTGGACGGTGGTCGAGCAGTTACCCCTGGTCGGACGGCCATTCTTCGGGGCCCATCTGGCCATGGCCAGGCCGACCGAACCGCTGTTGTCCGGTTGGCACGCGATCAACTGTCTGCGTGAGTGGCGAGGAGACACCCATTGGGCTGTGGTGGTGGCAGAAGGCCTCGGCCATGCTGAAGCGTCGATCCTGCACAACGCCTGGCTCGGCTACGAAACCGATTGGCTGGCCCTGTCCCGTGGCACCTCGCCCGCCGACATCGAAGCCGGCTGGACGTCGTTGGCGGCCAAGGGTTTGGCGCACCAGCGCACGGTGTTGCCCGAAGGCTTGGCGCTCCGCCAACGCATCGAGGACGCAACCGACCGGCTCACGATGTTGCCCTGGCAGCTGCTCGGGGCTGAGCGGTCGCAGCAGTTCACCGAGTTCTTCGAGCCGCCGTGCGTGCGGCTGCTCGCCAGAGTCGACGAGACGGCAGGCGTCAACTACCAGCCAGCGTCGCGGCTGTTCACGCGGCCCCAGTAACGCGGCCCCAGTAACGCGGCCCCAGTAACGCGGCCCAGTCACGCGGCCCGGCAATGTGGCCCGGTAGCGCGGCCCGGCAATGTGGCCCGGTGATCGTTCTGTGAATCGGAGGAGACGTAGGCTCGCAGTGGAGATCACATGCCCACGACCACACCACTTGCAGTCACGTACGGGGGCGGAGGATTGTTCGGTATCGCCTATCTCCTGGGCGTCGGCGAGGCATTGGTCGATGGAGGCATCCCACTGGGGAAAGCTCCGGCGCTGGGCACCTCGGCTGGATCATGGGCCGCCGGTGCGCTGGGGCTCGGTGTCCGATGGGAGGACGCGATCGCGGCGATGGGCCACGACATCCCGCGTCTGCCCGATCCCCGTCGGGGGCGACTACGCGCCATCGCCACGGAGATCTTCGGCGAACGGCGCGCGCCGAACATGCGTGCCGTGGTGTGCTCGCTACCGCTGATGCGGCGTGTCGTGCTGGCCGGTGCCGACCACCCGTTGGCCGATCTCGTTGCCGCATCATCAGCGGTGCCGGGGCTGTTGTCACCACACCGGATCAGCGGCAAGCGATACGTCGATGGCGGGGTGCGCTCGATGGTGTCTGCCGATCTCGCCGACCCCGCCAAGCAGTTGCTGGTGCTGGCACCGATTGCCGGGCCGATGTTCGGCCCAGCGGGTCGAGTCGTCGAGAGCGTGTTGCGGCGTGAAATGCGCGAATGGCGCACTGACAATCCGGGTGGCCTGCTCTGGCTGATCCGACCGAACCATGCCATTGCCGATCTGGCGCATCGGCCGGGGCAGTTGTTCGATGCCGATCGGGCGCGTCGTTGCTACGACCTCGCGTACAAACAAGGTGCAGGAATTCTGCAACGGTGGGAACTCCAGTACGGCGACACGGCCGTCTAGGCCGGACGGCCCGACTACTTGCCAGTGTTCACGTTCACGCCCGTTGCGCCTTGCGTGACGACCAGCGTGCAGTTGCTGTTGTTGGCGCATGCCAGGAGTGCCTGGGCGTTGATGTAGTCGATCTGCGACTGGGTCAAGGGGGCAGACTTCGCTCGCTCGTCCTGTGCGTCCTTTTCGCCCTTGGCCGCCGCCACTTTGGCGGCAGCATCGTTTTGCGCTGTGATGACCTTTTGCGCAGCTGCTGCCGTGTCGTTATAGGCGGCCGCAATGTTGTCGGGCGGTGTCGGATTCTTGATGATGACCGTCAGGTCGGGGCACGACGTGGCGGTTGCGTCCGGGCCGCAGAAGAACTCGCCGCCGATCGCAGCGCTGATGCGCTTGTTCAGCACGCTGCTGATGTTCTTCTGCATGTCCACCAGCGTTTGCGGATCGCGGTACAACTGCTCTCGGGTGTACTTGCCCGCCTCGATTCGTAGCGCGTTCTCGATCTGCGGGCGGAAGTACTGCGCCAGCATTTTGTCCCAACCGCCACCGGCCGAGAGGTCGGTGCAGTTGTCGTGCAGACAGATCTGCTCGAAGAACAACCTGATGGTCTGCGGGTCGGTGTTCAGTTTGAAGTACACGGCTGTCTCGAACGAGAACGTCACATTGTCGCTCGAGACGCCAACGAGGAAGTCGGTGGTGGCGGTGTCGCCGGTATTGGGGTCCTTGTCGATGATGTACGTACGTTGTGTCACCGGCAGGAAGTAGAGGTTCTCCAACAACCCATACAGGCGCGTGCCGGTCCCCGGCTGGATCACCTCGACGAAGTGGGTGCCGTCGATCGGTCCGCCGGTGTAGTGCAGCATGATCTTGTCGGGGGGAACCGAGTCGTAGCTGGCTGTGGCGGCGAGCACGATGCCGACGAGCACCACCAGCACCAAGAGGCCACTGGCAATGGTGCCCCTGAGCCCGAGTCCGCGATGATTGATGTCCATGGTGTCGTGCTCCGAGTCTGAGGTGGCAACCCCAGAACTACTACACCGGCGTCGATGGGTGAGTGATCCTCGGTGCCCGGGTCGGTAGAAGAAGTCTCGGGCATCGGGACCTTGTGCTCTGGTGAGTGCTGCTCACTTCAGTGAGCCTGTGGCTGGCGAGAGGCTGCGATGAACACGATCGATATGCATATGACGTTGGGTGCCCTGGTGAACGAACACCCCGAGATGGCGCGGGTGTTCGAACGACTGCAAATCGACTACTGCTGTGGCGGCGGGCAGTCGCTCGCTGACGCATGTGTCAGCCGCGGGCTCGACCTCGTGGCCACCTCCTATGAACTGGCGGCAGCGGTCACCGGCGGCGAAGTGAACGACTGGATCTCGATGGGTGCCGCCCAGCTGGTCGATCACCTCGAATCCACGCATCACCGCTATCTCTGGGACGAGATGCCTCGCCTGTCGGCACTGGTTGCCAAGATCGTCGCGGTGCACGGCGAACGGCATGCCGAACTGCGCGATGTCGCACGGTGCTACGAAGAAGTCCGCTCCGATCTCGAACCGCACCTGCTCAAGGAGGAACGTGTGTTGTTTCCGATGATCCGCGAGCTCGCCGCTGCCGAGCTGGCGCCGTCGTTCCACTGCGGCTCGCTGCGCAACCCGATCACGATGATGCTGCGCGAACACGACACCGTGGGCGACCTGCTCGCGCGGCTACGCAGGCTCACCAATGGTTACGCGCCGCCGTCCGATGGTTGCGCTTCGTACGTGGCATGTTTGGCCGGGCTCGCCGAGCTCGAGGCCGACACGCACCTGCACATCCACAAGGAGAACAACGTGCTGTTCCCGCTTGTGCTGCGGCGCGAGGCTGAGTTGGCGGCTGCACGGGACTGACCCGACGCCACCGCCTTGCGGATGACGGAGGCAACGGTGTTGCGCCGCCTGAGATATTCTCTGCGACGTGCGACGGGTGTTGCGCAGCACCTGGAGGAGCAGCAGTGGTCGACCAGTTCAGTCAGGCTGACGGCAACGTCTTGAACGTCACTGTCGTCGTCGGCAACCCGAAGCCCGCCTCGCGCACGCGTGACGTTGGCGTCGCGGTCGCCCATGCCTGCGCTCGCCACTTCGCAATCGCGGACCCCGCGATCAATGTCATCGAGTTGAGTGAGCTGTCGTCTTCGCTCTTCGGGTGGGGCGACCCGGCCGTTGCCGCGGCGAAGCAGCAGGTGCTCAGCTCGCGTCTGGTGATCATTGCGTCGCCTGTCTACAAGGCGTCCTACACCGGGCTGCTGAAGGCCTTCCTCGACCAGTTCGGCCGTGACGAACTCGGTGCGCTGGCCACCGTTCCGCTCATGGTCGGGGCGGGGCCTGCGCACTCCCTTGCCGTTGAGACCCAGCTCCGCCCGGTGCTGGTCGAGATCGGTGCCTCGTGCCCCACCCGGGGCCTCTATGTACTCGAGAGCGAGATCGGCGAACTGGAGTCGCCGATCGCCGAGTGGATGAACGTCTGGGGCGATGCGCTCCGAGCCGTCGTCGGCTGTCGTCTCGACGCATGACGACACCGGCCACGTCGTCGCAGGTGGGGCGCCGGCGTCGACAGCAGATCCTCGATGTTGCAGCCGAACTCTTCGCCGAACGCGGATTTCACGGCGTCACGGTCGACGACCTCGGTGCCGCCGTTGGTGTGTCGGGTCCGGCGCTCTATCACCACTTCGCGAGCAAGGAAGAACTACTCGGCGAGATGCTCGTCAGCATCAGTGAGTACCTGCTTGATGGCGGGCGCCGCCGGGTGGCCGCTGCGGCCGGTCCCGCCGATGCGCTCGACGAGTTGCTCCGAGGGCATATCGAGTTCGCGCTTGACCGCACCTCGCTGATCACCGTGCATGTGCGCGAGCTCGTCCACGCCCCCGAACTGCAGCGCAAGCGTGTCCGGGCGCTCCAGAACGAGTACGCAGAATTGTGGGTAGATGTCCTGCTGCAGCTCGATCCGCTGCTCGATCGGCGTATCGGTCGTGCAGGCGCCCATGCGGTGTTCGGCCTGTTGAACTCCACGCCGCACAGCAGGCGAGCGACCCGCGAGGTGATGGCTGGTCTGTTGTTCGAGATGGGCCATGCTGCGCTCGACACCCTCGGTTGAGGTCATCGGTTGACGAGCTTGTCCACCAGTTCTGATGTGCTTGTGGTGCCGTACTTGCGCAGGAGGCTCGAGCGGTAGACCTCGACGGTGCGGTGGCTCAGCCCCAGGACGACGCCGATCTGCCTGCTGGTGTGCCCTTCGATCAACAATGCGGCCACGTCGCGTTCGCGACCGGTCAGAGCGACACCGCTCTCGGCCAGCACCGGTCGCAGCGTCGACAGGTCCTCGAAGCTCCAGATCCCGGCGTCGTGTGGCGACACGGGATCGAGCGCTCGCCCGATGACGTGGCACCAGAACAGCTCGCCGTTCGAGTTGCCGGGTTCGCGGCGCATGATGCGCTCGTCGGAGTACCGTCCGCGTCGGTCGAGGTTCAGCGTGATGCGGTCTCCGGTTCGCTCGAATTGCGCGGCGCTGGGATACAGGATCTGCAGCGACTGCCCGATCAGTTCGTCGCGCGCCCGCAGGAACATCGCCGCCAATTCGTGGTTGCAGTCCACGATCATCCGCCGGCGTGACAGCACCAGGCCAATGGGGGCGAGTTCGAACGCCGCCCGATAATCCAGTCTCACCATGATTCGCACATACTACGTAGGTGACTACGTAGTAGCGTGACGCTGGCGACCACCGCACACCGAACGATTGGCAGACGCATGAACAAACTGTATCCGACGGCCTCGGACGCGCTCGCGGGGATCATCCACGACGGCCAGATGCTCGCCGTCGGCGGGTTCGGGTTGTGCGGCATTCCCGAAGCACTGATCGATGCCCTGCGTGACACTGGTGCCAAGGATCTCACGGTCATCTCGAACAACGCCGGCGTTGATGGGTTCGGCCTCGGCAAGCTGCTCGAGAGTCGTCAGATCGCCAAGATGATCTCCAGCTACGTGGGCGAGAACAAAGAGTTCGAGCGCCAGTTCCTGGCAGGCGAGCTGCAACTCGAGTTCACCCCGCAGGGCACCCTTGCCGAGAAGCTCCGCGCCGGTGGGGCGGGTATCCCCGCCTTCTTCACCAAGACCGGCGTCGGCACCCTGGTGGCCGAAGGCAAAGAGACGCGCGAGTTCGACGGATCTGTGTACGTCATGGAGCGTTCGCTGGTCCCCGAGGTGTCTCTGGTCAAGGCGCACACGGCCGACGCCTCGGGCAACCTGGTTTTCCGTCGCACGGCGCGCAACTTCAACCCAGCAGCGGCGATGGCCGGAAAGATCACGGTGGTCGAGGTAGAGCATCTCGTGCCCACCGGGGCGATCGATCCTGACGACGTGCACCTGCCCGGCATCTATGTGCACCGCATCGTCGTCAACGAGCGTCCCGAGAAGCGCATCGAGAAACGCACCATCACCGAGCGTGTCGAGACGCAGCCCAACAGAGAGCAGGGTCAGCGATGAGCTGGACACATGCACAGATGGCGGCCCGCGCCGCACAGGAACTCCAGGATGGCTTCTACGTCAACCTCGGCATTGGCCTGCCAACGCTGGTCGCCAACTTCGTCAGCCCCGATATCGAGGTGTGGCTGCAGAGCGAGAACGGCATGCTCGGTATCGGCCCGTTTCCCTACGACGATGAGGTCGATCCCGACATCATCAATGCCGGCAAGGAAACCGTCACCACCATGCCAGGGTCAGCGATCTTCGGATCCGATCTGAGCTTCGCGATGATCCGTGGCGGCAAGGTGAACCTCAGCATCCTCGGTGCCATGCAGGTCAACGAACGTGGCGATCTCGCCAACTGGATGATCCCCGGCAAGATGGTCAAGGGCATGGGTGGGGCGATGGACCTCGTTGCCGGTGTCGCCCGGGTGGTCGTGCTGATGGAACATGTCGCCAAGAAGAAGGACGGAACGATCGACCTGAAGCTGGTGCCGGAATGCTCCCTGCCGCTCACTGGAGTGGGCGTCGTCGATCGCATCATCACCGACCTTGCCGTCATCGACGTGACACCAGCGGGCCTGCAACTTGTCGAGCTGGCCGATGGCGTCACCCGCGACGAGGTGCAGGCGAACACCGGCGTGCCGCTGCTCTAGCGGCCGCTGGCTGGGCTCAGCTGACGGGGAGACCGAGGCCCCGGGCGATCACCAGCTTCTGGATTTCGCTGGTCCCCTCGCCGATCTCGAGGATCTTGGCATCGCGGTAGAAGCGCGCGATCGGGTTCTCCTCGATGAAGCTGCTGCCACCGAACACCTGTGTCGCCACGCGGGTGGCGGTGACGGCCGCTTCGGTGGAGTACAGCTTGGCCATCGCCGCAGCCTGGGTGAAGGGCCGGCCGGTGTCTTTCAGCCATGCGGCCTTGTAGGTGAGGTTCGACGCGTTCTCCACCGAAACGGCGAGATCGGACAGCGCAAAGGCGATGCCCTGATTGCGCCCGATCGGACCACCGAACGCCTGGCGTTCACGGGCGTAGGTGGTGGCCAGCTCGAGACAGGCGCGGGCGCATCCGAGTGCCAGGGCGGAGATGGCAATACGCCCGTCGTCGAGGATGGCCAGGAAGTTCCGGAAACCGGTGCCGAGCGCACCGAGCAGGTGGTGGTCTGGCACGGTGACCGCATCGAGCGACAGCCCGTGGGTGTCGCTGGCGTGCCAGCCGAGCTTGCGATAGGCGGGCTCAACGGTGAGTCCGGGCGTGCCGGCTTCGATGACAAAACTGGAGATGCCATCGTCGGTGCGTGCGGTCACGGTGATGATGGAGGTGATCGGCGTGCCGGAGTTGGTGATGAACGCCTTGGTGCCGTTGATGACCCAGTTGTTGCCATCCAGGTGCGCCTTGGTGCGCGTGGCGCCGGCGTCACTGCCTGCGTCCGGTTCGGTGAGCCCGAACGCTCCAAGGGTCCTGCCTGCCACCAGGTCGGGAAGCCAGCGCTGTTTTTGATCCTCGGTACCGAAACGGAAGATCGGGTTGGTGCCCAGACCGACACCCGCTGACAGGGTGATGCCCATCGACTGGTCGACACGGCCGAGTTCCTCGATGGCGATGCACAGCGACACGAAGTCGCCGCCGCTGCCACCCCACTCCTCGGGGAAGACCAGGCCGAACAGGCCCAGGTCGGCCATCTGTGCGACAGCGTCGAGCGGGAACACGTGCTCTTCGTCCCAGCGTGCAGCATGTGGGGCGATTTCCTTCTCGGCGAAATCGCGTACGACGAGACGGAACGCCTCGTGCTCATCAGACAGGTTGAAGTTCATTGGTCTTCCGTGCTTTCGTGGTTGGATGCGTCGTCGATGGGTTCGATGACAGCGAGTTGTTGGTTGAGTGCCACCCGGTCGCCCACAGCCGCGCGGAGTTCGGTGACAATGCCGTCAAATGCGGCCCGCAGCGTGTGCTCCATCTTCATGGCCTCGACCACGATCACTGCCTGACCGGCTGTGACGAAGTCGCCGGATGCGACCGGCGTTGCGGCGATGGTGCCGGGCATGGGGCTGGTGATGGCGCCGCTGTGGTGGGCAGCGGCTGAGCCTCCGGGGGTGGTGGGGTCGGCCTCGGTGAAGTGCCACGTCTCGCCATTGCGCCCAAGCCACAGGGTCTGGTCCTGGCGTGCGAAGCTGAGCCGTGAACGGACTCCTCCGTGGTCGATCAGCGCAATGCCGTTGGCAACGGTGATGGACGATGGAATGGCCGGGCCACCATCGACCGATACGTCGAATCCATCAGCGGTGCCACGGTGGCGCACGGCGACGGTGTTGTCGCCTGCCGACCGGGCGCGGTAGGTGGTCCACGCGGGACCTCCGATGCGCCACCCGGACGGGTCGTCCCACGGGTCGTCGACGACGCCGTCGAGCCGACCTCGCAGCAACGTGATCAGAGCGGCGGCGGCGCTGATCTCATGGGGAATGGAGGCAACGTGAACGTGCTCCATGACGCGCTCGATCAGGCCCGTGTCGAGTTGCCCGCTGATGACATCGGCGTGTTCGAGGATGTCCCGAAGAAAGCCCACGTTGGTCGTGGCGCCAAGAATGGTGGTGCTGGCGAGTGCGTGGCGCAGCGTGCGGCGGGCGGTGTCGCGATCGGGCCCCCATGCGATGATCTTGGACAGCATTGGGTCGTAGTTCGAGCCGATCTCGGTGCCGGCCAGCAACGACGAATCGACGCGGACGTTCGCCGTGTTGAGCGGCTCGCTGAGGGACAGCACCGTGCCACCGGTGGGGAGAAAGCCGCGGCTGGCATCCTCTGCGTAGACGCGGGCCTCCATGGCGTGACCGCGGGGCCCTAGGTCGGATTGGGCGAACGGGAGGGGTTCGCCAGCGGCGACGAGCAACTGCAGTTCGACGAGGTCGAGCCCCCAGACCATTTCGGTCACAGGATGCTCCACCTGGAGACGGGTGTTCATCTCCATGAAGTACGAGTCATCGGGGTGATCTCCGGACACGATGAACTCCACGGTGCCGGCGTTTACATAGCCGCAGGCCCGTGCTGCGGCCACTGCCTGGCTGCCGAGCATCTCGCGCTGAGCCTCGGTCAGCAGGGGCGATGGCGCCTCCTCGATGACCTTTTGGTGGCGGCGCTGCAGGCTGCACTCGCGCTCGCCCAGGTGCACCACGTTGCCGTGGCCATCGGCAAGCACCTGCACCTCAATATGGCGGGGCCGTTGGATGAAACGCTCCAGCAGCAGTGTGGCATCGCCGAACGCACCGAGCGCGACCCGGCGTGCCGCAGCCACCTCGTCCAGCAGCGTGGCGGGATCAGTGACCAGGCGCATGCCCTTTCCGCCACCACCAGCGGAGGGTTTGATGAGGATGGGGTAGCCCACCACGGCAGCGGCCGCGACCAGTTCCTGGTCGGTCAGGCCGGTGTCGGCGACACCGGGAACCACGCGGACGCCGCTGGCAGCGACGGTTGCCTTCGCCCGCACCTTGTCGCCCATGGCATCGATGGCGCTGGTTGGCGGCCCGATGAACACGATGCCCGCCTCGGCGCACGCTGCGGCGAGGGCGGTGTTCTCGGAGAGAAAGCCGTAGCCGGGGTGGAGCGCCTGTGCGCCGGATTGAATCGCTGCGTCGATGACCCGGTCGACGCGGAGGTAGCTCTCCGAGGAGGCTGCCGGGCCGAGGCGCACGGCGGTATCGGCAGCCAGGACGTGTCGTGCGGACACATCGGCGTCGCTGTACACCGCTACCGAGCGGATGCCCAGGCGGCTGAGCGTGCGAATGATGCGCACGGCGATTTCGCCACGGTTGGCGACGATCACGGTGTGGAACATTGGGGTGCTGGAGATGGTGGTCACGAAGTTTCCGATCACATCCGGAACACGCCGTAGCGCACCGGTTCGATGGGCGCCCGACCGACCACGGACAATGCCATGCCGACGATGCGTCGGGTATCGCCGGGCTCGATGATGCCGTCGTCCCACAGCCGGGCCGACGAGAAGTAGGGATGACCCTGTAGCTCGTACTGTTCACGGATCGGGCGACGGAATTCGGTTTCGTCCTCGATGGACCACGTGGCACCCGAGCCCTCGAGTTGCTCCCGGCGCACGGTGGCAAGCACCGACGCCGCCTGCTCGCCGCCCATCACCGAGATACGCGCATTCGGCCACATCCACAGGAACCGGGGGGAATACGCCCGCCCGCACATGCTGTAGTTACCGGCCCCATACGAGCCGCCGACCACCACGGTGAGCTTGGGCACGCTTGCCGTGGCGACAGCATTGACCATCTTGGCACCGTGCTTCGCGATGCCGCCCTGCTCGTATTCGCGGCCCACCATGAAGCCCGTGATGTTCTGGAGGAACAACAGTGGCACCTTGCGCTGGTCGCACAGTTCGATGAAGTGGGCGCCCTTCAAGGCGGACTCGCCGAACAGCACGCCGTTGTTGGCGACGATGCCGACGGGGTGTCCCCAGATGTGGGCGAACCCGGTGATCAACGTGGGGCTGTACTCGCGCTTGAACTCGAGGAAACGGCTGCCGTCCACAATCCTGGCGATGAGCTCGTGCACGTCGTACGGCGTGCGGTCATCGGCAGGGATGAGCCCGTGCAGGTCCCTCGGATCGACAGCTGGTTCCTCGGGTGCGATCGTGTCCCATTGCAGCGGGGTTGCTGGGGCGAACGTCGAGACGATGGAGCGCACGATCTGCAGTGCGTGTTGGTCGTCCTCGGCCAGATGGTCGGTGACGCCGGAAACCCTCGAGTGCATCTCGCCGCCGCCGAGTTCCTCGGCCGACACGATCTCGCCGGTTGCGGCCTTCACCAGTGGTGGACCACCGAGGAAGATAGTTCCCTGGTTGCGCACGATGATCGCTTCGTCGCTCATCGCCGGCACGTAGGCGCCGCCAGCGGTGCATGATCCCATGACTGCAGCGATCTGGGGGATGCCCTGTGCAGACATGCGCGCTTGGTTGAAGAAGATGCGCCCGAAGTGTTCGCGATCGGGGAAGACCTCGTGCTGCTCCGGCAGGAATGCGCCACCCGAATCGACCAGGTAGATGCACGGCAGGTGGTTCTCCATCGCGATCTCCTGCGCGCGCAGGTGTTTCTTCACCGTGATGGGGTGGTAGGTGCCGCCCTTCACGGTGGCATCGTTTGCGACGATCATGCACTCGCGGCCGCACACACGGCCGATGCCGGTGATGATGCCGGCGCCCGGCACCTGGCCGTCGTACATGCCGTGGGCTGCCAACGGAGACAGCTCGAGGAACGGGGAGCCGGGATCGAGTAGTGAGTCGACCCTGTCCCGCGGCAGCAGCTTGCCGCGTGATACGTGCCGTTGTCGCGACGACTCGGGCCCGCCGAGTCTCGACGTGTCCAACTGCTGACGGAGGTCGGCCACCAACAGCTCGTACGCGGCTGCGTTGCGCCGGTAGGCGTCATCGGACCGATCGAGTCGTGTGGAGAGTTGAGGGATGACCACGGGGCATCAGCTTTCTGAGCGGTACGGTTGACCTAGGCTGCGTTAAGAAACTTAGTATACGTTAAAAGTCGGCGCAGGAGCCGCAGCCTTCGAGAGTGGGACACGATGAGCACTGATCACCAGGCAGTGACGATCCGCGACTGCGGGCCGCGCGATGGTTTGCAGGGCGAGACACCGTTGCCGGCAGCCGAGCGGGCAGCGATCGCCAATCGTCTTGCTGCGGCCGGCCTCACCGACGTGGAGGCGGTCTCGTTCGTTTCGCCACGTGCCGTGCCGGCAATGGCCGGTGCATCAGATGTTGCGCAACTGCTGGTTGCCGGCAGCGCGGTCTGGTGGGCGCTCGTGCCGAACCGGCGCGGTTGCGAGCTGGCGATTGAGGCGGGATTCGATCACCTGACGGTGACAGTGTCCGCATCGTCGGTCTACAGCGAGAAGAACACGGGCATGACCATTGCCGAGTCGCTCGCGCAGGTCGCTCAGATCCGCAACGTGGCCGAAGGGGCCGTGATCGATGCGATCATCTCGTTCTCGTTCGGTTCGCCGTACGGCGATGGGGTCACCGCCGCTGGTGTGGCGCAGCTCGCTGCCGATCTTCGCGCTGAGGGCGTCGACCGCCTGACGCTTGCCGACACCACCGGCTCGGCGACGCCACGCCGTATCGCAGCTGTCCTCGGACAAACGGGGAGTGATGTGGGGCTGCACCTGCATGACACCAGGGCCACTGCATTGACGAATGCGTATGCTGCCCACGCTCTGGGGGTTCGCCGTTTCGACACCTCGATCGGCGGTCTCGGAGGATCACCGTTCGCTCCCGGAGCAGGCGGGAATCTGGCGACAGAGGAGCTGGTCCTGCTGTTCGAGGATCTCGGTATCGACACACACGTCGATCTCGAAGCGCTGTTGCACATCGGTGAGTTGGTGTCCAGCCTGATCGGGCGGTCAGTGCCGAGTCGCGTCGCTTCCGCTGGTGGCCTGCCGCCATTCGACGTGTAGCAATGTCAGAGAGATCGTCGGTCGCTCATCGGCGCCGCTGTGCAGTTGGAGGGAACCGTGTTTCGACACGTGGTGATGTTCAAGTTGGTGGAAACCACAACGGCCGTGCAGAAAGAGGCGTTACTGGCGGGACTGTCCCGACTCCCCGGCCAGATCAACCAGATCCGGTCGTTCTCCGTCGGCCTCGATGCTCGGTTGGCAGAGGGCAACTTCGATGTGGTCGTCATGGTCGACTTCGACACGGCCGACGACTACGTCGACTATGCGGCCCACCCTGCACATCGGGAGTTCGTCACGAACTGCGTGTTGCCGGTTCTCGCAACGCGGTCGGCTGTGCAGTACGCGTTCGATCGGTAGTGCCACCCATGCGGGTGAGCGCTGGTGGACGCGCCGTGGCTGATGTCACTACACTGCCGGGCGTGGTGATGATACTGACGACTAATAGGCGGGGCCGATGCGGGCGCCTCCTCGTTGAAGGGGGACGGCGATATGGCTGAACTGCTGTTGTCAGGGGGCACGTTGATCGATGGCACCGGGGCAGGCCCGCGCCCCAACACTTCGGTGCTGGTGGCGGGTGACCGTATTGTGGCCGTCGGGGCTGAGGCCGATGCTGCTGCGGTTACCGGTGGTGCCACCGTCATCGATGTCTCCGGTCTCACGGTGATGCCCGGCCTGATCGATGCTCACGTGCACGTCACGCTTGGCGAGCCAGCGAGCAACGACGAGCTCTTTCATCGGCGCGAGCCGGCCGCAGCAGCGTTCGTCGCAGCGCACAGTGCACGTCGCATCCTGCAGGCCGGTGTCACCTCGTTTCTCGATGTTGACGGCTTGTACAACATCGGTCCCGCCTTGCGCGACGCGATTGCGTGTGGTGCTGTCGAGGGCCCGACGATGAAGGCCGGTACCTATGCGCTGATGACCGCCGTCGGCGGCACAGCGGGTCGATTCATCCCCGATCAAGGGACGGCTGGCTACGCCGAGGTCGTGCGCGACAAGGACGAGATGATCCGCGTCGTGCGTCGGCAGGTGAAGGACGGATCCGACGTCATCAAGGTGCACGTCACCGGATCCATTCCGAATCGTCCCGGCGAGATCCAGGTCTGGACCCGTGAGGAGATGAAGGTCGTCTGCGACACCGCTCACGACCTCGGTGTCACGGTTGGTGCTCACTGCCGCGGCGACGCGGCGACCCTCGACTCAATCCTCGCCGGCGCCGACATCATCTGGCACGCGTCGTACATGGGCGAGGCAGCGCTCGAGGCAATGGTCGAGCACAAGGTGGCGGTCGGCCCGGTGTTCACCTTCCTGGCCAACCTCAACCAGTACGGGCCCAAGGCCGGTGCCACCTCGTCGGTGCGCGATGTGTTCCGTAACGAGATGGAGCAGACCGGAGCAATGCTGCGTCGGGCCTATGACGCAGGTGTTCCCCTGCTCTGTGGGTCCGAGAGTGGTTTCTCCATCACCCCCTACGGTCACTGGCACGCCCGCGAAATGGAGGTGTTCGTCGAGCACCTCGGGCTGACACCGCTCGAGGCCATCACCTGTTGCACCTCGACCAACGCAATCGCGCTGGGCCAGCAGGGCGAGGTCGGCACCATCGAAGCAGGCCGCCGGGCCGACATCCTCGTGCTCGAGGGTGATCCCAGCCTCGACGTGTCGATCCTCGGCGACAAGTCACGGTTCCGTCATCTCCTGTGCCGGGGTCGGCAGGTCGAACTCGCTCCCGTTCCCGAGCGCACGCCGCTGCCGTCCGAGCGGGCCGCGCCGTGGTCGGCAGTGTCGTTGACCTGGGAGCTGGCCCACTCGTGACCGCATGCCCGATCGATCGACCAACGGTGACGTTGTCCACGTTCGCCGAAGTGCGCGAAGCAATGCGCGCCAAGGATCTCCGTCAGGCGCTGTACGACGATGGTGCGCTGGTCATGGCCGACTGCCTGCTCGACCTGCACGGACCTGAGCACCGTGACCGGCGCCGACTCGAGAACCGCCTGTTCCGGCGCGAGACGTTCGAGGACTACGAGACCAATCTCCTCCCACGAGCCATCGCCGAGGCGGTCGATCCGTTGGCGGCTGTTGGTCGCGGTGATCTTGTCCAGATCGGCTATCGCGCCGTCATGCATCTCACCGCGCTCATCGCTGGCATTGATGTCGTGCCCGCTACGGCTGATCGGCTGGAGTACATCGTGAAGGTGTTCTCCAAGGGCGCCACGGCCGTGCACGCCACCGGCGACCGCACCGAACTGTTTGCCGAGGTCGCAGCGGCTCTCGCCGAGTTCGACGAGTTGTTCTTCCAGCCGAGCGCCGCCAGGCGGCGACAGGCCCTCGCCGATGTGGCCGCAGGTGTCATCTCCTCGAACGAACTGCCCCGCGACGTCCTCACGACCTTGCTGCAGAACGTCGATGCCCTCGACCTCCCCGACGAGGTCATGCGGCGCGAGGTCTCGTTCTACCTGCAGGCCGGCGGACACTCGACCGCCAATGCGCTGACGCATACGCTCAACGAACTGTGGTCGCAGGGCGACCCTGAGTTCGTGGAACTGGCGCGTCGCGATCCTTCGGTGCTGCAACGCTGTGCGCATGAGGCATTGCGCCTGCACCCGGCATCGCCCGTGGCATGGCGACGCTCGCTCGCGCCGGTCGAACTGCGATCGGGTGTCGAGATTGCCGAGAACGTGCTGGTCGTGCTCGACATCGAAGCGGCGAACCGCGAGGAGTCGCTGTGGGGTGCCGACAGCGATCAGTTCGACCCGTATCGTGTCGTCCCCGAGGGGATCCATGCATGGGGCCTGAGCTTTGGCGCCGGCACGCATGCCTGCATCGGCATGGAACTCGATGGTGGCGTTCCCGCCGAGCCCGGCGATGCGGTGCAACTCTTCGGCACCGTTGCCCTGCTCGGTTCAGCGCTGCTGCGCGCCGGCGCAGCGCCCGACCCGGCCGAGCCGCCCGTGATCGACCCGGGCAGCGCGCGGCTTCACTACTCGCGCTATCCGATCGTGTTCGAGCCGCGGTCGTGAGCCGGGTCGTTCCCCGCCTGGCGTGCCATCCATCGTTCGAGAACCGGCACCACCTCCGCCCGCCACGGGGTCAGGTCAACGTAGTCGCGAAACGATGTGATCAGCCCGCGCGCTTCGTCCACTTCGATCACGGCATGGCACGCAACGGCGCACTCGGTGCCGTCGATCACGAAACGATCAATGCGCTCGAGATGACCGCGATGGTCGGCGTATGCCTCGGCGACCACGTCCCATCGCACCTCGGACGATGCCGCAAGGATGTTCGACAGCATGGCCCGGACACCGGCAGGTCCGTAGACGGCTGGATGCGGCATGTTGCGATACGGCGCATCGTCGGCGAAGCACGCTGCCGCAGCGTCGGCATCGCGTCGCTCGACGGCGTTCAAGAACGAACGGATGACATCACGGGTCGACATGGCAGTGACCCTACCGATGGGGCCGCCGGCTCATCCAGAAACGACAAGGGAGAACAATGAAACGGGCACTGGTCACGGGCGCAGCACGTGGAATCGGCAAAGCGATTGCGACCCGGTTGGGCGCCGAAGGGTGGACCGTTGGCCTGCTCGACGTCTCACTTGCCGAGGCGCAAGCAGCAGCAGCAGATATCGAGGGCGCAGTTGGCCTGGGGGCCGACATCGCCGATGAGGCATCCGTGGAGGCTGCGCTCGAAGTGTTCGGCGGGCCGCTCGACCTCGTGGTGAACAATGCCGGCATCGTGCGGTTCGGGCCGCTGCTCGACCTGTCGGTCGACGACTTCGCTGCGGTCACCCGCGTGAACCTGGTCGGCACATTCACGGTGGCTCGCGCCGCTGCGCGCCGCATGCGTGAGGCAAAGGTGCGTGGCAGCATCGTCAACATCACGTCGATGAACGGCGTGGCTCCCGGCCCGAACGGCGGGGCCTATGGGGCCACCAAGGCGGGCATCGCCTTGTTGACCCAGCAGATGGCTATTGAGTGGGGTCCTCTTGGGATCCGCGTGAACGCCATCGCGCCGGGCCTGATCCTGGCCGGGATGAGCGACCCGATCTACGCCGACCCCGAGATCCGTGAGGCCAGGGAGAGCAAGGTGCCGCTCGGCCGCCTGGGCACCGCTGACGACATCGCGTCGTTGGTGGTCTTCCTCGCATCGATGGAGTCCTCGTACATCACCGGCCAGAACATCTTGGTCGACGGTGGCGTCACCATGAGCATGATTGCAAACCTGCCCCGTCCCAAGTCCGTCGACTCGGTCGGCAAGACATGAACGACGTCGCTGGGTCACGTCGTGCCGTGGTCACGGGTGCCGCTCGGGGCATCGGCGCTGCGATCGCCGATCGACTTGCGGTGGATGGTTTCGAGGTCATCCGCCTCGACGTGCTCGATGGCGAGGGCGTGTTGCAGTGTGACATCACCGATGCCGATGCCGTCCGCCACATCGCCGATTCGGTGGGCGATGT
This sequence comes from Actinomycetota bacterium, assembly GCA_009726095.1. Classification (GTDB taxonomy): domain Bacteria; phylum Actinomycetota; class Acidimicrobiia; order Acidimicrobiales; family Ilumatobacteraceae; genus WLMZ01. The sequence continues at coordinate 20,240 of WLMZ01000016.1, read as the reverse complement.
CGACGTACTGGTGAACAACGCTGCCGTGTGGCGATTCGCTGCATTGGAGGATGTCGATCCTGACGATTTCTCCGCTGTGCTCGACATCAACCTGCGCGGCCCGCTCCTGACCACCCAGGCCTTCGGTCGCAGCATGTTGCGGCGCGGCCACGGATCGATCGTCAACATCGTCTCGATCGGGGCTCTGCACGCCAATCCGGCCGTTGGCGCATACTCGGCATCGAAGGCCGGGTTGGTCGCGCTGACCCGCCAGACGGCGTTGGAGTGGGGGCCGCGGGGCATTCGATGCAACGCCGTGGGTCCTGGCCTCATCGCCACCGAAGGTGCAGGCCTCTATCACGATGCTGACATCCGCCGGGCCCGGGCAGCTGCCGTGCCGCTTCGCCGTCTCGGGGCGCCGAGCGACATCTCCGAGGTGGTCGCGTTTTTCGCGTCCGACGCTTCGGCATACGTCAGCGGCCAGGTGCTGTACGTCGATGGTGGGCTCTCGTCGTCGTTGATGACCACCTTGCCGCGTCCACCCGGTATCCCCGGACCACAACTCGCGCCTGCTGCGGCGGCGCAAGGAGAACACAATGATGCGTGACCTGACCACTATGTCCGTGCTCGTGACCGGAGGCGGCTCGGGCATCGGAGAAGCCACCGCCCGCCATCTCGCCGCTGGGGGAGCGCGGGTCACGATCTGCGGCCGCCGCGAGGACAAGGTGCGCGCCGTGGCCGACGACATCGGACCACTCTGCACCTGGGTGCGCGCCGATGTCACCAATGCCGACGACCGGTCGGCGATGATCGCCCGTGCGGTCGAGCACGGCGGCGGGCTGGATGCGCTGGTGTCGAATGCCGGCAACATGGAGCGTTCGCCGATCGGCGAGTGGACCGCCGAGCGACTGCTCAATGTGTTCAACGACAACGTTGTCGCTGGCATGCTGCTCAGCCAGGAGGCGTTGCCGTACCTCGAGGCGCGTCGTGGATCGATCGTCTTCATCGGGTCGATCTACACCGTTCGCAGCTACCCCGGAGCGGCCCCGTATGCCGTGACGAAGGGAGCGCTCGAGACGCTGGTGCGCGTGCTGGCAGCCGAAATCGGGCCGCGCGGCGTTCGGGTCGGGGGTGTTCGTCCCGGTGCAGTGTTGACCGAGATCAACCAGCGGGCCGGACTCGTTGATGATCAGCAGGCTGCTGAACGGCTGGCAACCATGGCCAATCACCATGTGCTCGGCCGCATCGGTACGGTCGATGAAATCGCAGAGGGAATCGAGTATCTCGTTCGGGCGGAATGGACCACCGGAGAGATACTTGCCGTAGATGGCGGCATGGGACTCGGGATCATCTCATGACCCACCGTCGTATGATCGCCGACCGAACACAGCCACGAAGGGGAACGCAATGACCACAGCGGTGCATGAGATCAGAATCACCTCGATGGACGAGGCCAAGGAGGTGTATCGGCACAAGGAGATGCGGCAGGCTTTGTACGACGCTGGCCAGATCGTGATGGCCGACGTTCTGGTCAATCTCCACGCCGATGAGCACCGCTCGAGGCGACGCCTCGAGAATCGCCTGTTTCGTCGGGAGACCCTGGTGCACTACGAGCGCGACCTCTTCCCTTCCGTGATCGAGCAGACACTCGAACCACACGTCGCAGCCGGGCGCGCCGAGATCGTCGAACTGTCCCACCAGCTGATGATGAACCTGGCGGCCCTGAACGCCGGAGTGGATCGCTCGACTGGTACGACCGAGGAGACCGCGCGGTTGTACGCCCAGATGATGAAGTTCATCGAGGGTGCCACGCTGGCCCATACCACCCGTGACATCGCCGAGGTCGAGGCAGAGATCACCGAATCGATGGCTGCCTTTGATCGCGAGTTCCTCGCGCCGTCGATCGCTCGTCGCCAAGCGCTGCTTGACGCGGTCGCGTCGGGGGTTGCGTCCGAAGCGGACCTACCTCTTGATGTGCTCACGGTGTTGCTTCGCAACGAGGACTCGCTTCAACTCCCGCACGATGTGATCGTTCGGGAGATCTCGTTCTTCCTCCTTGCGGGTGCCCACACGTCAGCCACGGCGTTCGTGCGTACCCTGCACAACCTGTTCCAGTGGTCGGCGCTGCACCCCGAGGACGTCGAGTTGATCCGCTCCGACCGGTCGTTCGTGCAGAAGGCGGTGTACGAGACCATTCGGCTCAACCCGTCCAGCCCGACAGGCATGCGGTGGGCGTTGGTCGATATCACGCTCAAGTCCGGCCGGCACATACCCAAGGGCACCAGGGTCATCATCGACCTCAACACCATCAACCGCGATCCTGCCGTGTTCGGTGCAGATGCCGATGTGTTCGATCCGCGCAGGGTGCCGTTGGTCGAGGGCGCTGCGCCGTGGGGGCTGTCGTTCGGCCAGGGCATGCATGCATGCATCGGGCAGGAACTCGCTGCCGGGTTGCTCGAACGCACCGCTGACACTGCCGAGTACGAGTACGGACTCGTGTCCGTTGCGGTGCAGTCGATGATCGATCGCGGTGTGTGTCCTGATCCGAGTGACTCCGCAGTGATGGATGCATCGACGACGCGCCCGTATTGGGGGCGTTACCCGGTGCTGTTCACCTGAGGTACTGACCGAACCGCAGGCGTGTCCGATCGGCCACGATCCTGGCCAACTCGGCGGGTGAGTGCTCCGAACGGGCGCGGTCGTCGTGTACTTCGACCGAGATCGGTACGAGCGGCACCGCCTGCAACAACTCCTCGAGGGGCAACTCGCCAGACCCGGGCAGAAGTCGGTGATGGCGGGCTTCTTCGATCAGGGCATCGAGACCGCCGGCCGGAGCCTCGGCCGGCGCATCGCACAGCTGAACGTAGGCGAGCCGCGAGCGGTCGACGACGGTGAGCTGCGCCGGGTGTCCACCACTGCGTGCCAGATGCAGGGGGTCGACCAGAACGCCGATGTCCGGGTCGCCGGTAGCTTCCACGATCTCGTATGCGTGCTGCAGGGTGCGGATGCCGGTGAACCGCATGAACTCGACGACCAGCCGCACGCCGACTGCCCGTGCCTGCTCACCGAGTTCGGCAAGTGCGGCCGTGGTTGCGCCGTCATCGTCGATGTCGCTCACGGCCAGCAGGTGTCGTGCGCCGAGCTCGCCGGCGGCTTCGAGCACGCTCGCAATCATCGACACATCGTGGGTGCCGATCCTGACGACCTCGGCATCGAGCAGCGTGAGGCCCGTGAGGTCGAGAGCCGATCGGAGCGAGCGGATCTCTGTACGGGTCGGGGGATCGAGGTCGAATCGAAGACCCACTGCGTCGAACGTCGCCGCAGCAGCGTTGTGGACCAACTCGAGTCGACTCGCCGCCGGTGCCGTCGCCGCGGCGAGGGAGAGCATCCTCATCGGAGCGAGCCTACAGCGAGGGCGCTGCGCCGAGGCCGTGTGCAACCGCGTCCCGGTACTGCTCCACGTTGCGCAGCTTGACGTCCTCGTACCCGCGCACCTGTTCCGGCAGCGAGGCGATGGCGATTGCGGCGGGCAGGTTGTCGGCCGTCAGCCTGAACCCCGTGACGAGGATGATGTACTCCTCCACGAGCTCGCGCTCAAGGCGCCTCATGGACGTGCGACCGAATGGATCGAACGATGTACCGCGGGTGCGGCGCATGGCCCGGAGCGAGACGAACATCGGCCGGGCGAGCAACGGTGGCAGGGCGATCTTGTTCTTCATCCCCAGCGACTTCAGCACCGGAGGATGCAGCTGGTACCGCAGCTTGGTGCCACCCGGAACGAGGCGGTTGAGTTCCTCGTCGAACCGCGGCAGGAGATGGAGGCGGGCGACCTCGTACTCGTCCTTGTACGCCATGAACCTGTGCAGATGGGTTGCCACGGCGCTGGTCAGGGCGACGGAGCCGGCCGCAGCTGTGTCCTCCGTCTCGCCGACTGCCTCGAGGACCGAGAGGTATCGCTGGGCGAGTCGGATCCCCTGATAGGCGATCAGCTCGCTGGCGCGTGATGCGGCAAATTCGCGGACGGCCAACGGGATCGCCGAGCTGGCGACGAGCCGTGCCGCTTGATCATCAGCTGCCGGGGTCGTGGTCGATGGGATCATGCCGGCGCGAGTCGGGCGTGCCAGGAGCTCCAGCCGTGCGGGGTCGCTCAGCGCCAGTCGTCCGGCTCTGAAGGCGGCCAGACTGCGCTCGGTCGCCACGCCGTTCGCCTCGATCGCCTGCTCCAGCGCCCGCGCGGTGACCGGCAGCGCACCCATCTGATAGGCGGCCCCGAGCGCGATGAGGTTTGCCGGCATGTGCTCGCCGAACAGTGACTCGCAGAGCCCGGCAACATCGACCGTCGCGAATCCCGAATCCAGCGAACGTTCGCGAAGGGCGGCCACCATCGGGCCGGCCTCGCCGAACGACGTCTTGGTGTTGGTCACCATCGACGATGTCGGGACAACGCTGGTACACGCCAGCGTGCGGGTCCGTGTCGGGTTGAGCCGGGCAAGGTGCTTGGCTTCTACGGCGACCAGCAGATCGAGCACGATGGCCGTGTCGGCACCTCCGTCGCCAACGGCGGCCGAGCGATCTGTGTCACCATTCCAGAACTTCAGATGGGAGACGACCGGGCCACCCTTTTGCGACAACCCGGTCTGGTCGACACCCGTGACGGTCAAACCATCGAACGATGCTGCAGTGGCAAGGATCTGGTTCATCGTCACCACGCCGGTGCCACCCACGCCCGTGATGTAGACGCCGAAGCCGTCGTCGCTCACGCGGGGCAGTGTGGCGAGAGGCTCGAGGTCGGCCGGGATGTTCGGCGTCGGACGGGCCGTCGTCGAATCGGTGTGCACGGTCACGAACGCCGGGCAGTCGCCATCGAGGCATGAGTAATCGCTGTTGCACGACGCCTGATGGATCTGCGTCTTGCGGCCGAACGGGGTATCGACGGGGTGCACGCTGAGGCAGCTGCTCTTGACGCCGCAGTCACCGCATCCTTCGCACACGGCTTCGTTGATGACGACACGCATTGGCCGCGCTGGGGCTTTGCCGCGCTTGCGCAGTCGGCGTAGTTCGTTGGCGCACGCCTGGTCATAGACCAACACGGTGACGCCAGGCGTGGCGGCGAGCACGTGCTGCGCCTCTTCTAGCCGATCCCTGCCCCACACGGCCACGGCCTTCGGGACACGGAGCGTGCCCTTGCGGCCGGACCCGTACCGGCCCGGTTCGTCGGCGACGATGATGATCTTTGCCACCCGTTCGGCGAGCAACATGGCGCACACTTCGGGCACGTCCAGTTGCCCGGTCGGGTCCTGACCGCCGGTCATCGCGACGACGCCGTTGTAGAGCAGTTTGAACGTCGTGTTCACCCCGGCAGCGATGGCGAACCGCATGGCGAGGCTGCCGGAGTGGAAGAAGGTTCCGTCACCCATGTTCTGGACGAAGTGGGGCTCTTTCACAAAGGGCGCCCGGCCGATCCACTGGGCGCCCTCGCCACCCATCTGCGTATAGGTCTGTGCTCCGCGGTCCATCGTCATCACCAGCGCATGGCAGCCGACGCCGCCTCCCGATGGCGAGTCGGTGGCGTTGATGGTGGACCGGTTGTGGGGGCAACCGCTGCAGAACGCCGCAGCGCGTGTGGCGGTTGCCGGCTTGACCAGTTGGATGGCGACAGGCACCGGGGTAACGACCACGCTCTGGCTGTCATGAGGCGGCGCACTCAGCCGGTCCGACGCCGCGGGACGCATCTCGACCGTCGTCAGATCCGCCAGGATCGACCGCAGTGCCGTTGCAATGCGGTCGGCGGTGAGCTCGGAGTCCGTCGGTACGAGGCGACGTCCGTCGGCCCGGGCCTTGCCGTGGATGCGGGGAGCATCCGTCCGGCCGTACAGCGAGTTGCGGAGCAACATCTCGATGAAGGAGCGCTTCTCCTCGACCACGACGATGTCGGTGAGCCCGTCGGCGAAGCGTGACACGATGTGGCGTTCGAGAGGGAAGACCATGCCGAGTTGGAGCAGGCGGATCCCTGCACGCGAGAGTGCCTGATCATCGATGCCGAGGTCGGCAAGCGCCTGGCGCAGCTCGTGAAAGGTGCGACCGGCAGCGATGATACCGATACGGTCGTTGGGGGTGCTGAGGGTGATCCGATTGAGGCTGTTTGCTGCGGCGTATGCCTCGGCGGCCGGTAGACGCTTCTCGTAGAGCTCTTGTTCGAGTTCGACGGTGTCAGGGATGAAGAACCGGGGCCGCTGCTTGAAGACCCATGGTTTGCCATCGAACTCGACCTGCGGGTTCACGATGGTGGGACTCTGAGAGCTGACACTGGTGATCGCAAAGCCGTCGGCCAGGCCGGTGGTGATCTTCAGTCCGGCCCACACGCCGGCATAGCGTGAGAGGGCATAGCCGTGGTGCCCGAGCCACAACAGCTCACTGACCGTGCCGGGGGCAAGAGCGGGAATGCCGAGGTCGAACATCGCCGCTTCGCTGGCACCGGGGAGGGTGGACGACTTCGATGATGGGTCGTCGCCGACAGCGAGCACGACGCCGCCGTTGTGCCCGACTCCGTGCTGATTGGCGTGGCGGAGCACATCGCCGCAGCGATCGAGGCCCGGGCTCTTGCCATACCAGAGGCCGATCACGCCATCGCAGTTGTCGAGGGTGGCCAGATTGTCCTGTTGGCTTCCCCAGATTGCTGTCGCAGCGAGTTCCTCGTTGAGTCCTGGGACATGGCAGAGCTTGATGTCGCCCTTGGGTGCCCGCTCCAGCGCCTGGTCGAACCCGCCCAATGGGGAGCCTGGATAGCCGCTCACGAATGCCGCCGTGCGCAACGAGCGCACGCGGTCGTGGCGGACCTGGTCGATGACCATTCGAGCAAGCCCCTGCACCCCGGTGAGGAGGATTTCGCCGTCGAGCGTCGTGTAGCGATCATCGAGCGAGAAGCGGTTCGGATCGAGTCGGCCCACCCGTGGGCGTCCGTCGGTATCGGTCATCGTCTGTCACGCGTTCGGCTCATGATGGCCCGATGGTACAGTAGTCGTCAGCCGCCTAGCTACTCCTGCCGGGTCGAACAACGGCCATGCGCTTTGGGTATATGCTCTCGCCCATGCAACTTGATCGTGTGGTGGAGAAGCTGCGCGACAGCGGCATGTCGGGCTATGAGGCCAAGGCGTATCTCGCGCTCCTCACCGCAGGATGCCCGCTCAATGGCTATGAAGTGGCCAAGAACTCTGGGGTGCCGCGCTCGACGGTGTACGAGACGCTCGCCAAATTGGTGGTCAGGGGAGCCGCGTTCGAGGTACGGGTCGCGAACTCCGACTCGCCGGCATATCTGGCGCTCCCGGCGGAGTCGTTCATTGCCAAACTACGCCGCGAGTTCGATGACAACATCGAGTCGCTGGCTACCGCACTACCCAAGGTGGCCCGCGCGCCGCAGGCCAATCTCGTCCACCACATCCGCGGTCGCGCCAATGTGGTCGACCGTGCCCGAGAACTCATCCAGCGTGCCGGCGACGATCTCTTCGTTTCGATTTGGGCAGAAGAAGCGGGCGACCTCGAGAACGATCTCCGCCAAGCGGTCCGGCGCGGTGTCGATGTATCCATCGTCGCCTTCGGAGACCTCGGCTACGAGGTGGGCCAGTTCTATCCCCACGCGTTCTCATCACCCGAGGTTGTGCTCGACAGGCTGGGCGCGCGCCTGTTCGTCGTAGCCGACGATCGCCGGAGCGTGCTGGTCGGCGGAGCCTACGGCGACGACACATGGGCGATCTGGAGCGACGACCCAGCGGTCGTGCTCGTCGCGGTCGAGTTCGTGCGCCACGACATCGCAATGCAGGTGCTCGTCAATCGCCTCGGCGAGGAAAACGTCGACGACCTCTGGCACACCGATCCCACACTCGAACGTCTACAGACGGGGCGGGGCTCACCGGGCCTTCGGCGTCAGGCGCTTTGGACCACACCGGAGGACAAATGAAGAACGAAGTCGTCGACGTACACGCACATATCCTGCTCCCCGGAGTGATGGGTTGCTGCGGGGCGGCTGGGCCGGAGATGGGCATCAGCGCTGCTGGCGTGCAGTTCTTCCGGGCGGGCGACTATCGCCTGGAGGACGTGAAGTTCGTGGACAGCCCGTTCTCGGATGTCGACATGCGTCTCGAGAAGATGAGCGAGATGGGTATCGACCGACAGCTTGTCTCGCCGAGCCCGCTCACGTACTTCTATCACGTGCCCGCAGACGACGCGATCAGCTTCAATCGGCAGCACAACGACATCGTCGGCGAACTCTCGGCTTCACATCCCCGCTTGTCCGGCGCTGCAGCGTTGCCGCTCCAGGATCCCGACGAATCCTGTGCGGAGCTGAATCGCGCCGTCACTGACCTCGGGCTCGTGGCCTCGTATGTGGGCACCGATGTCAACGGCGTCCCGCTCTCGGACCGTCGCTTCGACGAGTTGTGGTCCGAACACGAGCGCCTCGGGGTGCCCGTGATGGTCCACCCCGGTCCCCGCACGTCGTACTCGCCGGCGGAGCCGTTCCTTGGCCAGCTCGAGCTTGACATCATCATGGGCTTTGCCATTGACGAAGGACTTGCCGTGGCGCACCTGTTGTTGTTCGGCGTGCTCGATCGGCACCCCGACCTGCATGTGCACGTCGCCCACGGGGGTGGCTTCGCTCCGTATCAGAAGGGCCGCCTCGAGGCCGCCCTCCGGAAGCGCCCATGGGGCCCGGGTGCGCTCGTGCGCCCGCTGGAAGAACAGTGGAAGCAGTTCAGCTTCGACACCGCCGTGCACCGTGATGACGCGCTTGCGTTCCTGGTGTCCACCGAAGGCGCCGACCGTGTCCTGCTCGGCAGCAACTTCGCCGGATGGGATATCGAGGAGGGTTACGCGGCGATGGTGGAGGGTCTCGGGCTCAGCGACGCCGATAATGCGGCCATTTTCGGTGGCAACGCGAAACGTATCTTTGGCCTCGCCGAACTGGCATGAGGCCATTTCGCTTCGGAGTCATCGGCATCAGCCCGGCGTCGACGATGCACGCATGGGTCGACCGGGCACAGCACGTTGAAGCACTCGGCTACTCCACCCTTCACTTCACCGATCACTTCGATCGTTCGCCGGTGTCGCCCCTGCCGATGATCGCAGCGCTTGCTGCGCACACCACGGCACTGACGCTCGGCACGCTGGTCATCGACAATGACTTCCGGCACCCGGCCGTCTTGGCCAAGGAGATCGCAACACTTGATCTGATCACCGATGGTCGTCTCGAAATCGGGCTCGGTGCCGGATGGATGACTGTCGACTACGACGTTTCGGGAATCGCGTACGAATCCGCCGGCGTCCGAATCTCAAAACTCGACGAGACCCTGCAGATCCTCGACGACGTCCTGCGCGGTGGGCCAACTCACTTCTCGGGCAATCACTATGCCGTGGCTGCTCTGCTGAGCACCCCGCCACCCACAACGGTGCCGCGCCCGCGACTGCTCGTCGGCGGCGGAGGTGATCGCGTGCTTCGCCTCGCCGCTCGACACGCCGATGTCGTCAGCATCAACTGGAATGTCGGTGCCGGGCACGCCGGTGTCGCGGCCGTTCGCAGCGGCGGGCCCGACGAGACCGCCCACAAGGTGAGCGTGGTCCGCTCGGCCGCCGGCGACCGGTTCGGGGACATCGAACTGCACCTCGTTGCGTACCTGACGGCGATCACCAACGATGCCGATGCTGCGCTCAGCGGGTTGATCGCAGCGCGTGGACTCGACCTGGAGCCCGCCGACATCGTGGACTCGCCACATTGTCTCGTCGGCTCGCCAGCCGAGATCGTCGACCGGCTCGTCGAGCGACGCGAGACGCTCGGCTTCAGCTATGTCTCTGTGTACGACACGGTCTTCGAGGACTTCGCCCCTGTCGTCGCAGCGCTCGCCGGGCGCTGACACGAACCGTCGGCTCGCCGGTTCGGCGCATTCGTCACCCGTCGAGGTTGATGAGCTCACCGTTCTCGTCGTGCAGGATAATTGCCTGTCCGGGGCAGTTGCGTGCCAGTCGGAGCAGCAGTGCATCCGCGATCGCCGGATCGGTGTTGATCACCGTTGCGAGCTGGTCATCGTCGAACGCGAACACGGTCGGCAGGTCGCTGATGCATTTGCCCGAACTGATGCACAGGTCCTGATCAACTTCAACTCTGTATGCCATGGTGGTGTCTTTTCTCGGAGTGGGTGTGGGTCAACGGGTCAGCCAGCCGCCATCGACGGCGAGGGTGACTCCCGTGATGAACGACGCTGCGTCGGAAAGCAGAAAGGAGATGGCGGCCGCCACGTCGTCGGTGCGACCGAGCCGGCCAAGCGGCACCTGCGATGTCAGCCACTCGCGTTGGCCGGGTTCGTCAAGCCGCGTCTGGAGCATCGGCGTGACGATGGGGCCGGGGGCGACGGCATTGATGCGAATGTTGTGCTCGGCCAACTCCAGCGCTGCTGCCTTGGTGAACATCGCCACGCCCGCCTTGGAGGCGCAGTAATGGGGTTGGCCGGGAACGGCCGAGAACGACGTGGTGGAGCCGATGTTGACCACGGCGCCAGGGGTACCTGCGGCAATCCATGTTCGCGCCAGGGCCTGAACGCCGAGGAACGTGCCCGTCAGGTTCACGCGCATCACATGATCCCACTCGTCGAGGTCGAGCTCGACCAGCGCCGTACGAATGCGAACACCAGCACAGTTGACCAACCCGTCCAGCGCTCCGTTTGCTGCAACGAGTGCCGACCACTGGGCCGGGTCGCCGACATCGAGCTGCTGCACATCAGCAGATCCGCGAAGATCGGCGCGCACGACGGCGTGCCCCTGGCTGTCGAGCGCGGCGGCCACGGCAGCCCCGATCCCCGATGCTGCGCCCGTGACCAGAATTCGTCGCATATCGTTACCCTTCGCTTCGAACATGTCCTAGGAACAATAGTGGTGTTGTGACTGGCAACGCTGCTTCGACTCGCTTTCGGACCTGGATGTCGTGGTGACCTCAGGATCTCATCCCACCGCAGCACCGTCCGCCAGTCGCTACCTCAAGATCGGTGTCGGTCTCTACACGGGCCAGGGGTCCGTTGCCTCGGGTGACGGCTATCGGGAGGCCACCGTTCTGGCGAGGGCCGCTGAAGATGCTGGCTTCGACTCGTTCTGGGTCAGCGAACATCATGGGTGGGACGACGCCTACCTGCCGAGCCCGCTGGTGCTGTTGGCTGCGCTTGGCGCAGTGACCGAGCGGATCGAACTCGGCGCCGGGCTCGTACTCGCCCCGCTTTATCATCCGGTGCGGCTTGCCGCTGACATTGCGGTCCTGGACCAGTTGACCAATGGGCGGCTGATTCTCGGCCTCGGTCTCGGGTACATCGACAAGGAGTACGCCGCGTTCGGGGTCGACCGGTCATCGCGAGCGGCTCGGCTCGATGACGTCATCGGGGTGCTCCGTCTGGCTGGCACAGGAGAGCCCTTCTCGTACGCCGGTCGATCCATCGTGCTCGATGACGTTCGGGTGACCCCATCGGTGTGCCGAGATGGCGGGGTGCCGATCTGGGTGGGGGCCTACTCCGACGCTGCCGTTCGCCGGGCGGGCACCGCTGCGGACGGACACCTGATCGGGCGGGGCTCACCGCACATCATCGACAGCGCGAACCAGATCCTCGCAGGCGTGCGTCGTCCAGATGATCCGTCGTTCACCCGCGCCGTCAACGTCACCCTCGTGCTCGACGATGAAGGGGGTGCTGCGGGCTCGGCCCGCGCTGCATTTGCCGCGCAGCAGTTGATGTACGAGCGGGTACAACACGGAGCGAACGTGTACAGCTCGCTGATTCCCGACCCCGCTGGTGGCGAAGTGTTGGCGGAGGGCAGCATCGACTCCTACATCCAGGTTGCGGGTAGCGCTGGCGAGGTTGTTGCAGGGCTCGAACAGGTCATCGAGCGGCTCTCGGGCTGGAGTCACGTTCACCTCGTGCTGCGTGTGCTCTTCCCCGGGGAGGCGATCGAGGTGCAGGTCGAGCGGCTTCGAATGATTGGGAACAGTGTGCTTCCTCAGCTGCGTCGTCTATAGTCGTGCACTGTCACACGACGGCTGACCTGTGCGGGGAGGTGTTCCCTGCGTCTCGGTGCCGGGTGGAAGGGAACGTCCATGCTGGTCATCAAGCACGCAACGGGAGTTGCTGCGGCCTCCCTCAAAGAGGTCTCTGCGCTCGTCGAAGGTTTGATCGACGAAGTTCGTGCCGGCGGCGATGCTGCGGTCCGCGCGCTCAGCGAGCGGCTCGATCACTGGTCGCCGGTCTCGTTCCGGTTGTCGCAGCAGGAGATCGACGACATCGTCGCCTCCGTGCCGGCGGAGACCCTCGAGGACATCAAGTTCGCCCAGACCCAGATCCGTCGCTTCGCCGAGGCCCAGTTGGCCACGATGAGCGACCTCGAGGTGGAGACGATCCCGGGTGTCTTCCTGGGACACAAGAACATCCCTGTTGATTCTGTCGGTTGTTATGTCCCCGGTGGTCGCTACCCGATGGTTGCCTCGGCGCACATGAGCGTGCTCACCGCCAAGGTGGCCGGTGTGAAGTACGTCGTGGCGTGTACGCCTCCCATGGATGGAGTCCCACCCCGCGAAACCGTTGCTGCGATGGCGCTCGCCGGTGCTGACGAGATCCACATCATCGGTGGGGTGCAGGCCGTCGCCATGATGGCGCTCGGCACCGAGACCGTGGCGCCGGTCGACATGATCGTCGGTCCCGGGAATGCCTATGTGGCCGAGGCCAAACGACAGTTGTTCGGCGAGGTCGGCATCGACCTGTTGGCGGGGCCCACCGAGGTCATGGTGATCGCCGACCACACTGCCGACGCGGAGATGATCGCCACCGATCTGCTCGGTCAGGCCGAACACGGCCCGACATCGCCGGCCGTGCTCATCTGCCTCGACCGCGATCTCGCCGAGGCTGTGGTCATCGAGGTGGACCGACAGCTGACGGTGCTGCCAACAGCCGACGTCGCCGGCGTTGCATGGCAGGACTGGGGGCGGGTCATTGTGGTCGACTCGCATGAGGAGGCAGCAGCGCTGTCCGACGAGCTCGCGTACGAACACGTCGAGATCCTCACCGAGGATCCCCAGTGGTACCTCGAACGGCTCCGCAACTACGGTGCACTGTTCCTGGGGCCGGAGACAAACGTGTCGTATGGCGACAAGGTCATCGGCACCAACCACACGCTGCCGACACGCCGGGCCGGACGCTTCACCGGCGGCCTGTGGGTCGGCAAGTTCATCAAGACCGTCACCTATCAGCGCTGCACGCCCGAGGCCAGTGCACTCATTGGCTCCTACGGGTCGCGTTTGTGCGCTATCGAGCGTTTCTGGGGCCACAAGGAACAGGCCGATCTTCGGGTTCGCCGGTACGGGACGCCCGCCCCGTGATCGATCTCGCTGGTCGGGTCGCAGTCGTCACCGGTGGCGGTGGCGGCATTGGTTCGGAAATCTGCCGGCGATTGGCCACCCTCGGCGCAAGCGTGGTGGTCTGTGTCGCTGAAAGGCTTGAACGGGCCGAGGCCCTTGCGGGCTCACTTCCCGGTGCTGGACACCTCGCCGTGCGGGCCCGGGTCGACGATTCGTCAGCGCTTGCTGCGCTTGCTGCGCTGACGGCCGCAACCTATGGACGAGTCGATGTCCTGATCAACGCAGCAGGTGTGACAAGGCCCGTTCCGCACGCCGATCTCGAGTCGCTCGATGACGAGTTGATCGATCAGATCTTCCGTGTGAACTGGCGGGGTTCGTTCGCAACCGTTCGCGCGTTCCAGACCATGCTGGCAGCCGGTGATGGGGGAGTGGTCATCAACATCTCCTCGGTTGCGGGTGTCACCGGTCTCGGAAGCAACGTGGCGTACTGCGCATCGAAGGCAGCGGTTGATTCCATGACCCGCTCGCTCGCTCGGGCCTTGGCGCCTGCCGTCCGCGTGCTGTCCGTCTCGCCTGGGTGGGTCGAGGGCGAATACGCTGCTTCCATGCCCACAGAACTGCTCGCTGCCCAAAGGGCCGCAACGCCGTTGGGTAGATTGGCGACGCCGGTCGATGTCGCCGACGCGGTGGAGGCGGCACTGATGCTTCGCTCGACAACAGGTGCAATCATTGCTGTCGACGGCGGTCGTCCGCTGGGGGTATGAGGGGTTCTGCGCCGGAGGCACACGTAGTAAGGTAGCTAACGACGCCCAACCATCGGGTGGTCGCAGTTGAATTCACAATCCATACAAGCAGGGGGTACATCACCATGGGAGTCGAACTTCGTGGTCTCGAAGGCAAGAATGTTCTGATCACCGGGGCGAGCAAGGGCCAGGGGTTCAGCCATGCCAAGGCATTCGCCGAGGCGGGCTGCAATATCGCTGCGATTGACATCACCGAGCCCATCCCGGATATCTATCCGTTGGGCACGCCGGAGACGATGGCTGCCACCGTCAAGGCCATCGAGGAGCGGGGCCAGCGGTGTATCCCCCTTCCGTGCGACATTCGCGACGAGGCGCAGGTCAAGGCCTCCGTCGAAAAGGCGCTCGATCTCTTCGGCGGCCGTATCGATGTCATCGTCAACAATGCCGGCGTTGCGGCGCTCGACCCGATCCACAAGATGCGCTCGTCAACGATGCATGCCGTGATCGACACCATCGTCAAGGGTGCGATCTACGTCACCAAGTACGCCGTGGACAACATGATCGGCCGGGGATCGGGCAAGATCATCAACATCTCGTCGGCGGTCACCGGTTCTGGCCACGCAATGCTGTCGCACTACGTCGCAGCAAAGCACGCGATCAACGGCCTGACCACCTCGTGGGCGATGGAGCTGAGCGAGTTCAACATCAACGTGAACTCGATCTGCCCCGCCACCATCAAGCCTGGCATCGGTCAGGGATCTGGCATGGTGCTCGGTCTGGCGCCCGAAGCTGGCGTGACGATGGACGAAGCGTTCGAGATGTTCTCTTCGGGAGGCAACATGCCCGGTCTCAAGTGGCGTGCGGAAGTGCAGCACATCACCGACATGGTGCTGTTCCTCGCCAGCGATAACGCCGACATGATCACCGGGGCAATCATCCCGGTGGACTGCGGTCAGATGTCGCGCTGAACCGCGAAGAATTGCCGGCTCTAGGCGTCGTGAGCAAGTTGACGACTAGAGCCGGTTTATGCTTACAATGCAACCTGGCGGGTCTCTCGCCTTCAACCAAGGGGGAAATGAATGTTATCGAAACGACTCATCGCGTTCGCAGCGGTGTCGGTCATGGGTTTGTCGGTCGCTGCGTGCAGTAGCGACAAGGCCAGCCCGTCCACGACGCCAGACGCTGGTACCACTGCTGGTACCACCGCTGGCACGACCGCTGGCACCACTGCCGGCACGACCGCTGGCACCGCCACCGGTGGCGAGCTCACAGGGCTGTCGCTCGCTGAGGGCCGCGTCGAAGAGTTCAGCAAGACGCTGAAGGATCTCGGTCTCACCGAGAAGGTCAACGCTCCCAAGGGCTTGAAGGTTGCCTACGTGCAGTGTTCGGTTCCCGTGTGCGAGGCCATCAAGAAGGGCATCGTCGAGGCGGTCGACGCCATCGGCGGCACGCTGCAGATCTTCACCACCCAGGACACCGCTGACACGGTGCAGGCCGCCTTCCAGGCCGCCGTTCAGTCCAACCCTGACATGGTGCTCACGTCGGGTAACCCCCGTGCGTGGTTCGAAGCCTCGCTGGCCGAGCTGAACGCCAAGAAGATCCCGGTCGTCGCATGGTCGATGCCCGAGCCCTACCAGGCTCCGGGTCTCGCCGCCAACCTCGTCACCGGTGACGACTACTACTTCAACGGCGTGTTGATGGCCGACTATGTCACGGCGCAGACCAAGGGCAAGGCGAACGTGTTGTTCCTCAACATCCCGCAGTTCCCAGTGCTGGGTCTCGAGTCCGAAGGCTTCAAGGCTGAGATGGCTTCCGTCTGCCCAGACTGCAAGGTCAATGGGCTCGACTTCACCGTCGATCAGCTCATCGCCGGCGAGCACATCTCGGCTGCTGTCAGCGAGTTCCAGAAGGATGCGTCGATCAACTTCCTCGTCACCGGTTTCGGCGACATGTTGCTCGGCATGCCTGATGCGCTCAAGGGCATCAACGTGAGTGTCCCGGCAATCTCGCAGGCTGGAACGCCCGCCAACTACCAGCTCATCTCCGATGCTTCGCTGCAGGTCGCAGATGTTGGCCTGCCCACCGGCTTCCTCGGCTGGCGTGCAATCGACGCTGGCCTGCGTGCAATCGCTGGTCAGAGCACCGGGGCGTTCGCACCCCGCCCGTTGACCACCATCTCGGGTCACCCCGACATCGCCATCGCTGGCGTGCCGTTGAAGATCCTGCAGAAGGCTGACATCTCCGATCCGACGACCGCATGGTCCGGCATCGATGGATACCAGGATCTGTTCAAGTCCCTGTGGACCTTGGGCTGAGACTCGGCTGAGGCCCGCCCCGGTATGACGAACGAATCAGCGCTCATGATCGACGCTGCAGTACTGAACGTGGAGACGGTGTCAAAAACCTTTCCCGGTCAGGTCGCACTCGATCACGCGTCAATCGTCGTCAAGCCGGGGCGGGTTCATGCCCTTGTCGGGCAAAACGGGTCGGGTAAATCGACCCTGATCAAGATCCTCGCCGGCTACCACCGTGCCGATGACGGCGCGAAGGCGACGTTGCTCGGCGAGGATCTCGATCTGGTTGGCGGTGCGGGTGGACGCGCCGAACGAATCCATGTCATGCACCAGGACCTCGGTCTGGTCAACTCGCTCAACTCCGTTGAGAATCTGGCACTTGGGCGTGGGTTCCGCACCGGCTTTCTTGGCCGGGTGCGTTGGAAGGAAGAAATCGCTCGGGCCACCGCTCACCTGGCCACCATCGGAGCGACATTCGACGTCCGCATGCCTGTCGGCATGCTCACGCCATCGGAACGTGCGCTCGTGGCTCTTGCCCGAGCCCTCGAGGGCTGGGATGACGATGGCGGCGGTCTGCTGATCCTCGATGAGCCAACAGCGGCAATGGCCCGCCTCGACGTGCTGCATCTCTTCGAGGCTGTCCGCAAGATCCGCGATCGCGGCGCCGGGGTCGTCTTTGTCTCGCACCGCATCGACGAAGTGTTCGAGATCGCCGACGACTACACGGTCCTTCGCGACGGCAAGGTGGTTGCGTCTGGAGCGGTTGCTGACCTGACCCACGAATCGCTCATCGAGCTCATCGTCGGGCGGGCTCTGGACGAGATCGGGCTGCACGAGCACGAGCACGCCGGGCAACCCGTGATGGAAGTACGCAACCTGTGGGGCGACCGGCTCGAGGCACTCAATCTCACGGTTCATGCCGGCGAGATCGTTGGCTTCGCCGGGCTCGTCGGGTCAGGCCGCGACGAACTACCCAACCTGCTTTTCGGGGCGAGGCACCGAGCCGCTGGCACCATCAGCATCAAGGGCAACCCTGTGCCGGCAGACCCGCATGAGGCCATGTGCGCGGGTATGGCCCTGGTGCCGGCCGAACGGAAACGCTACGGGTCCATCGGCCACCAGACCATTCGCGAGAACATCAGCCTTGCTCGTCTTCGCCCGCTGATGTTGCGCGGCCGCCTCTCGCGTCGGCTCGAACGCTCCGAAGTCGCCCAGTGGGCTGATCGCGTCGAGCTGCGCCCCGCCGAGCCCGAGCGCCTCTTCGACACGCTCAGCGGCGGCAACCAGCAAAAGGCTGTCATCGCCCGCTGGCTGCGGACCACGCCATCGATCCTGGTGCTCGACGAGCCGACGCAGGGCGTCGACGTGGGGGCCAAGAGCACGATCTACGGGCTGCTCAGTCGAGCCGCCGCCGAGGGGATGGGGCTGGTCGTGTGCTCCTCCGAGGCCGAGGAATTGGCCGCCATCTGCGATCGCGTCATCGTGCTGGCCAATGGCCGCCCGATTGCCGAGCTGCATGGCTCAGCGCTGTCAGCAGAATCAATCGTGCAGCAGCTGCTGCGATGAACCAACTACCCACAGCAGATAGGGCACTCACATGACAGCAGACGCGGTGGAGTCAATCCCCGGTCACGCACCCGGGGGCTCGCGTCGATCTGCGTTCAGCAGGTTGTCTCCCTCGCGCGCTTCGATCGTCTACATCTACGGCGCTGGCTTTCTCTTGTTTGCGATCTGGATCCCCCATCTGTGGTTTTCGTGGGTCACGCACAAGTCGGTGCTCAACATTTCGTTCGTCGTGCCGGCCATCGTCGCTGTCGGACTGTGTGTCCCCCTGCTCACCGGTGCATTCGACCTGTCGATCGCCGGCGTCATGAGCGCTTCTGCCATTACGTCGTCGTGGCTTGTCGTCGACAAGGGCTGGTCCATTTATCCGGCGATTGCTGCGGCGATCGTCGTCGCGCTCATCGCCGGGGTACTCAACGGCGTGCTCGTGGTGAAAGTTGGCATTGACTCGTTCATCGCAACCCTTGGTGTGGGCGCCGTGCTGACGGCCTATGCAGAATGGCGTTCCGGTGGTATTCAGATCACCGGCCTGCCGAACAACTTCAAGGACCTCGCCCGCAGTGAGATCGTCTTTGGTATCCAGGCCAAGGTGATCTACCTCATCGTGATCGCACTGGTGGTGTGGTACGTCATCGAGCACACGCCGATCGGTCGGTACCTCCAGGCCACAGGTGACAATCGCGAGGCCGCCCGCCTCGCCGGTGTCCAGACGAACCGGTACACGTTCGCTGCGCTCATGACCAGCGCGCTCGTTGCCGGTATCGCAGGTGTCATCCAGACCGCCGGAGTTGGCGCCGGTAATGCCAACACGGGCGGTCCGTTCCTGCTGTCTGCATTCGCTGCGGCCTTCCTTGGCTCCACCCAGTTCAAGGGTCGATTCAACGTGTGGGGTACCGTCGCCGCCGTCTGGGTGCTGCTGTCGCTGGTGAAGGGCGTCGAGTTGGCGCTGCAGAGCTATCGCTGGCTCAACCAACTCTTCTTCGGCTTGGCGCTCATCATCGCAGTCGGTATGTCCAAGTTGCTCGAGCGCCGGACCATTCGCCTGGCGGCCCGTCGGCGCCAACACGATGCTGCAGATGCATCGTGATGAGCTGCGACTGTATTGCCGGACCGGAACATCTGTACATTGCCAATATTCGTGTGAGCATGAGTGAGGAGACGAGATGTCGTTGATAGGTGCGCGAGTCCTGCGCAAGGAAGATCCCAACCTGATCACGGGCCGGGGTCAGTTCGTCGATGACATCACGCCTGCAGGCACGGTCGTGATGGCATTCGTCACCTCTACCGAGCCGCATAGCCGTATCGTCGCCATCCACACCGCAGAAGCGCTGGCGCTTCCTGGCGTGCTTGCGGTCTGGACAGCGGCGGACATCGCTGGTCTGTCAACGCTGGGGCTCCCGGGTCTCGGTCGGCCGCTGCTCGCCACAGACGTGGTGCGCTTCGTTGGCGAACCCGTAGCGGTCGTGGTGGCCGAGAACAGGTACCTGGCTGCTGATGCGGCCCAACTCGTCATCGTCGATTACGAGTCGATCGCGGCGGCGCCCAGCATTAGCGCGGCTCTCGCCGAGGGCGCTCCGGTACTGCACTCGATCCTCGGTGGCAACACGGTTTTCGACCAGCCGTTCGTCGACGACTTGGCGACAGACTTCGCCGCCGCGCCGCACACCGCATCGCTGCACCTCATCAACAATCGCTGTGCTGCAGTGCCGATCGAGCCGAATGCGTGCCTCGCCGACTGGGGTCCCTCTGGGCTCACGCTGTGGGCCACGTTCCAGGCGCCGCACCACCTTCGCAACACCGTTGCTGCCTACTTCGGTATTCCTCAGGACACGACCCGGGTCATCACCCCCGATGTCGGCGGAGGCTTCGGCGCCAAGATCAACTTCGTGCCGGAGTACTTCCTGGCATGCGCGTTGTCGCGCAAGCTTTCCCGGCCGGTGAAGTACACCCAGACCCGCAGCGAGTGCCAGGTCCTGATGTACCACGGTCGGGCCCAGGAACAAGATGTCGAAGTTGCCTACGACGACGAGGGCAAGTTGCTTGCGCTGCGCGTACGCGTCACGCAGGACCAGGGTGCCTACCCCGACCCAACGGGCATGGGTCTTCCGGTGCTGACCACGGCGATGGCTGCGGGCTGCTACAAGATCCCCAAGGTGGCGATTTCGTGGCGCAATGTCGTCACCAACACCACGCCCGTGGCTGCCTATCGTGGCGCCGGCCGCCCCGAGGCGAGCTATCTGATCGAGCGCATCATCGATCTTGTCGCAGATCAGTCGGGTATCGATCCGG
>WLMZ01000159.1 GCA_009726095.1 Actinomycetota bacterium | reverse complement strand
CGACTACACCACCACGCACATGCGCGTGTCGGTGGAGGCCAACGTCGGCGACATCGACCCCGAGCGTCGGGCGATGCTCGAGGAACTCGTACGCCACGACCCTCGGCTGGAGCCGCCCGAGGTCTGAGCGATGCCCGTTGCGATGCTGGTTCAGAGCACCGCCGAGAACAGCGGCTCACCCAACATGCCGGGGTCGACATCAATGCCGAGGCCGTGCCCGGTTGGCGCGGTGCCGAAGCCGTTGACGCTGCGCGGCTGATAACCGGCGACGTGCTCGTTGGTCCAGTCGTTCATGAACGACACCGTCAGCAGCGCCTCGGGGCGAGTGCTGGCGGCCAGGTGGGCGGACGTGGCAGACACCAGGTCACCGCCCCAGGTGTCCTCGATGGTCACCTGCACCCCGAGATCCTGGGCGAGGTCGCGCATGAGCTTGGCCTTGGTGAGACCACCCACCTTGGACACCTTCAGATTGAACGCCCCCGCTCCGCCATCGCGCACGGCGCGCAACATGGTGGGCACGTCATGGACGACCTCGTCGTAGACCATTGGCAGCGTGGTGTGCTTGCGCACCTCGATGCACTCCTCCATGGTGGGGCACGGCTGTTCGAAATAGAGCCGGGGCAGATTTTCCATCAACCGCGCAGCGATGATCGCGTCGTTGAGTCGCCAGCCGCAGTTGGCGTCGGCCACCACAAGATCGTCGGGCCCGGTGGCCTCGATCACCTGTCGTGCACGCAGGCCATCGACGCGCGGATCGCCGCCGACTTTGAGCTGGAAGCGGTGGATGCCCTCGGCGCTGCGGGCCAACACGTACTCGGCCATCGAGTCAGGCGTTCCCAGCGGCACCGCCATGTACAGCGGAAAGCGCTGCTGACGCAGCCCACCGAGCAGCGTGGTCACGCTGGCGCCAAGCGCACGCCCCGTGATGTCCCAGCAGGCGATGTCGAGCGGGCTCTTCGCGTACTCGTGGCCCATCAACACCGCATCCATCGCGTCGTTGACCGATGCCAGGTTGGTGGGATCAAGACCCAGCACTGCCGGCGCCAACAGCGCGAGCGCTGAGCGAGCGCCGCCCGCATGCGACGCCAGGTAGGTGGTGCCGAGCGGGCACACCTCGCCCCAACCCTGCACGCCGTCATCAGTGGACACGCGCACCACGGTGGAAGGCAGCGAGTCGATGACCCGACCACCCGACATGACATAGGAGCCGTGCACGTAGGTGAGATCGAAGTTGTAGACGTCAACGCGTGTGATGCGCATGGAATCCTCTCGGTCAGGCTCTGTAGCAAGCCCGAACAGTGACGATCTTACGCGTGGGCTCAGGAGACCGCAGTGCCGAACAATTTGCCGATTGCATAGGTGACGGCTGCGGCGGCCACCACGATCAACAGTTGACGCACGGCGCCACGCCCAATCGACCGTGCTGCCGATCGGCTGACGAAGCCACCGACCACCATGCTTGCCAGGGCAGTGGAAACCACCGAGATGATCACCGCGGCCGTGCCCTCGGTGAAGAACCACGGCACGAGCGGCACGGCGGCCCCGCTGGCAAAGAGCGCAAGCGAAGTGATCGCAGCCGTGGCGGGCGAGCCCAACTGTTCTGGATCGAGACCGAAGATCGTGCGTGCCGAGAAATCGACGAAACGCGACTCGTCCAGCGGTAGTTCGGTGGCTGCGCGCTGCGCGGTGTCCTCGGCGAACCCCGCATCGACCAGCTTGCTGGTCAGCTCGTGCAGCACCAGCCTCGGGTTACGGCGCACCAGACCGTGCAGCTCATCGAGGATCCCCTGGTAGAGCTCCACCTGGCTGCGGAGGCTCACCCACTCACCCGCGGCCATCGAGAACGCTCCGGCAACCAGGCTGGCAAACCCAGCAATACGCACGTCACCAGGTGCCGCGCTTGCGCCGGCGACAGCCAGGATCAGGCACACGTTGGTGACCAACCCGTCGTTCACCCCCAACACCGCCGCACGCGCCGCTCCGCGCGACACCGCGCGGACGCGGGCACGCAACTCGGCCGCATCGCGGTCTGCGTCGACAACATGCGCGTCGATGCGTTCGACGAGCGGCCTCGGTTCGGTCACCCGCCCTCGCCCTTGTGCAATGACGCAAGATCGCGCAACACGGCGGCGGCGTGCCCGACTACGTCGGCGACGTCATAGCTGCGCCGGATCACGCCCTGGGGATCGATGAGGTAACTGCATCTGCGGGGATATTGGGCGTATTGCTCGCCGGGGCCGCGGACGACCTCGTAGGCCGCGCCCACCACGTGATCGACGTCGCTGAGGAGCCGGAACGGGAACTCCTGGGCTTCGGCGAACGCAAGGTTCTCCTCGCGTGTGTCGAACGATGCCCCGAGGATGACCGCACCCATATCCGCGAACGCTTGGGCGCTGTCACGCAGGCCCTGTCCTTGCACGGTTCAACCAGGCGTCGCAGCCTTGGGATACCACCACAGCAGCACCCATGAGCCGCGTAGATCAGCGAGGCGTGCGATGTTGCCGTGCTGATCGCTTAACGAGAACTCAGGAGCTTGCGTTCCGGGCATCAACATGAGGTGAGTCTTCCATGGTCCAGGTGCGTTGAGCTCGCACACCGGGTCATCAGCCGATCGCTCCGAAAACGACAACAGGCCCCCAAGGGCCTGTGTTCCGGGACGAACCCAGCGCGCTCGAAGGGACTCGAACCCCTAACCTTCTGATCCGTAGTCAGATGCTCTATCCATTGAGCTACGAGCGCGTATTCCGCAACAGTCTAGGTTGCGGTCATCACAAACGAAACCGTTTGCGATGAGGTCTTTAGAGCGCCCACGGGCCCCAGCCGCCATTGCGGAGGTACAGCACGTAGGCAGCGCTTGCGTTTATCCGCGGGTCGAGCAGGCTGTTTGCGGAACTGACGCCGATCGCCGCCAACCAGAACCGGTGCACGCTCCAGTAGATCTGGAACAGCCCAATACAGCAGTAGTTGCGAGCGGTCGGCTGCAGGTTGCTCTCGCGCTTGGCAATAAGGACCGCATGATCCTCGAGGTCGTCGGGCCACACATCGCGGATGATCTGCTCGGCCTCGGCCGCCGAGTAGGTGCGGGACGGGGTCGTGCTGGGTGGCGACGTGGTTGCCGGTGCAGCCGCTGGCTTGGCCGTGGTTGCCGTGACCTTCGCTGCGGCCCTCGCCGTGGTGCTCGGCGCTTTGGGAGCTGCCACGGCAACCCTCGCTGCGTGCTGCACGGTCGTCGGGGTGGAGGCGTTGCCGGGCAGGCACACGGTACGCCCGGCGTACAGCGGCGTGCTGGTGCTGGCGCTGTTGACGTTGAGCAACGACTTCAGGGTGATGCTGGTCTTCTTCGCGATGAGGATCCAGTAGTCGCCGGCCACGATCTTGTAGCTCTTCGTGCAACTGCGCGTGGCGGCGGTAGACGACGCCAATTTGGTCTGGGGTACCGGGGCAGCAACGGGCCCGGCCGATGCCGCCACGGCATCGCCGGGGGTGAGGGCATCATCGAGGCTTGTCGGAGGCGGCAACACGGTGGCCACCTGGTCGGTTGCGGCCACTGCGCCTGCGGCCGACGATGCCGGAGCGGCCAGTGCGGCGACTTGATCGAGTGGACTCCGGCTTGCGACAGCGAGGGCGATGCTGATGGCGAACACCGCCACGAGGCCCAGCGCACCCATCCGCTTCCAGAACGGGCCGAGTGAGCCACGCTGCACTCGGCGGGACGCCGCCAGATCGGTGGGCTCGCCTGGGTCTCGGCGGATGATCCGTTGGGGTCGGGTGATCGGCCCGGTCATCGAGATGGGACGGTTGGTGTCCCAAAACCCATAATCCTGCTCAGTTTCGTGATTCAACAGCTTGCCCTTTCTCGTCGCTCTGACGGCCTCGCTGGACCCTCAGGTGGCGATGGAGAGGCGCCAATTTCCCGCGCCCCACACGACATCTCGCATGGCTGATGACAAAATGTCTACACCCGTCGTCATCAGATTGCAACATTTGGTGACCGGCGGGGCGGGCCCGGGAGGCCGGTCGAGGGCTGGGTCAGTTGCTGACGACCGCCTGGATTTCGCCGACCGTGACCGAGTGGTCCGATGAGGTTGTGTACGCGCCGAGACTCCCGCCACTGGCCACATTCGATTGCCACGCCACCGACCAGACGATGGAGAATCTGGCGGCGAACACGTCGCTGGCCGTGATCTCCGAGGAGTGCCGATAGGTGTACATGCACGCCGAGCGGGCGTCGTCGCCGAAGGGCGTCAGCCATGGCTGGCCGGGACCCTGGCACACGGTCGCCGAACCCCCGGGTTCGCCCGGGGCAAACATCAACCGCACCGGCGTAGCCGTGGTGGTCGCCCACGCCACACCCGTGGGGGTCGGCACCCATGCCGTGATGGAGACCGGTTGGTACAACGCTGGATCGGTCCACAACCACATACCGACGTTGACGATGCCGCTGTCTGCGGGTGGCGCTGAACCCAACGTGGGCTCCACGAGACGCTGCTCGATCTCATCGGCGGCGCTCAGCCCAAGTGAACGGGGCGGAACCTGCGGCACCCACACGCCACGGCCCGACGTGGGGCACGATCGATAGAACAGCTCGTAGTTCACACCGTTGACGATCTTCTGTGTGACCGTTGCGCCATCGAAGACCTGCGCCTCGCCGGCCGGAAACCAGATGCACCCCGAGGAATCCGGCCTTGCCTTCCCCGACGGAGGCGTGCCGAACTGCACCCCAGCCATCACGCTTCCCCCAGACAACCCCCCCGACCCCGTCCCCCCGCCGGAGCCAGCCGACCCGTCTCCCGCATATACGGGCCATGCGGGCACCGCAACAGCGCCGAGGCACACCAGCAACGCGGTCAGGCGGCGCATCGGCTGTCCCCAACGGTCTGCTCCGTCGCCGT
>WLMZ01000158.1 GCA_009726095.1 Actinomycetota bacterium | reverse complement strand
GGTTCACAGCGGCAAGCACGCCGGGCTCCTCC
This sequence comes from Actinomycetota bacterium, assembly GCA_009726095.1. Lineage (GTDB taxonomy): Bacteria > Actinomycetota > Acidimicrobiia > Acidimicrobiales > Ilumatobacteraceae > WLMZ01. Next base: position 4,950 of record WLMZ01000158.1, on the reverse strand, counting down.
ACGATCTGCGACAATCCGAGCACGCCGAGCACCGTGAACCACACCACCATCATTGGCCCGAACACCTTGCCAATCGCCCCCGTTCCGCGGCGCTGTACCAGGAACAGTGCGACCAGGATGACGCAGGTGAGTGGGATCACGACTGGTTCGAAGGCGCTCGACGCGACCTGGAATCCCTCGACGGCGCTGAGTACCGAAATTGCCGGGGTGATCAGGCCGTCGCCGTACAGGAGCGCGGTGCCGAACAGGCCGAGCATCACCAGTCCGCCAGTCGTGCGGGTCGTAGCCGACTTCGGCATGATCAAGGCAGTCAACGCGAGGATGCCACCCTCGCCGTGGTTCTGGGCTTTCATCACCACAGCGATGTACTTCACGGAGATGATCACGATGAGCGCCCAGAACGCGATGGAGGCCACGCCCATGGAGTTGGTGCGGGTGACATCGAGATGCTGGTGTTCGATCGCCTCGCGGAAGGCGTACAGCGGGCTTGTTCCAATGTCACCGAAGACGACGCCGAGCGCGCCGAGGGCGAGTGCGCCCGCTCCGATGGCCGTCTTGTGGCCGCTGTGGTCGGCGGCTTCGCCGGACTCGAGGATGGCCTCGTTGGGGTGGCCGCTCACAGCGTTTCGCTGACGCCGACCATCGCCGGCGTCGGGGTGTCGTCATCTTCCACAGCGCCTGCAGACGAACGCTTGTCGGCTTTGACTGAGGCGACGATGGCGACGGTGAGCACGAGGGCGATGAAGCTGAGCGAGACAAAGGTGGGCATGTGGATCTCGAAGGGCCGACCGATGAGCAGCATCTTCACCCCGACGAAGGCGAGGATGACGCCCAGCCCGACGTTGAGATAGCGGAACTTGCCCTGCATGCCGCCGAGCAGGAAGTACAGCGACCGCAGTCCGAGAATTGCGAACGCGTTGGAGGCAAACACGATGAACGGCTCGCGGCTCACAGCCAGGATGGCCGGAACGGAGTCGACCGCGAACACCACGTCGGTTGCCTCGATCAGGATCAGCACCGCAAACAGCGGCGTCGCGAGCCGCTTCCCGTTGCGGCGGGTGAACAGCTTCTGACCGTCGTACTCGTCGGTGGTCGGCACCAGGCGACGCACGAGCCGCATCGCGATGTTGTTGTTGTAGTCGACCTGTTTGGAGTCGTCGTGGCGGGCGATCTTCACGGCTGTGTAGAGCAGGAATGCGCCGAAGACGTACAGGATCCACTCGAACCGCTCGATCAGCGAGACGCCGGCAAAGATGAAGACACCGCGTAGAACGAGGGCGCCGAAGATGCCCCAGAACAGGACACGGAACTGGTATTCGCGGGGCACGGTGAAGAACGAGAAGATCACGGCCCAGACGAACACGTTGTCCACCGACAGGCTCTTTTCGATCAGGAACCCTGCGTAGTACTCGCCACCTGCCTGTCCACCCTGCCAGATGAGCATCACCACACCGAAGAGCAAGCCGGTCGAGACCCAGATGGCCGATTCGATCGCCGCGTCCTTGATCGTGATCTCCTTCGCCGTTCGGTGCATCAGCAACAAGTCGGCGAACAACATGGCGACGATCACGCCGATCAGGGAAATCCAGGCCCACAGGGGTACGTCGAAGTTGGCGAACTCTTCCTTGACCGCGCTGTCGGCAGCGAAGAGGTACGGTGAGGTCAGGGCGAGCATGGTCATGAGACGGCGGTGCCCAGGAGGCGCGCGACGCGTTGTTCTGTTGGCGGGTGGGTGCGGAACAGGTTCTGGAAGTTGCCGCGCCGGCCGGCGAGCGGGTTGACGATGAAGTGACTGGCCTGGGCAGGCGCAATGTTCATCGGGACCTGCTTGGCGTAGGCATCGAGCTTGAGTAATGCCCGCGCCAACGGCTCGCCGCTGCCGACAAGGTCGGCGCCGGTGCGGTCTGCTTCGAACTCCCGGCTTCGAGAAATGGCCATCTGGATCAACGATGCTGCGATCGGAGCAAGCAACGCAGTGGCGATCACCGCGATGGGATTGGCGCGCTCGTCGTCGTCGCTGCCGCCACCCAACATCGCCCCCCACATCGCCATGTTGGCGATGAAGGAGATCGCCATCGCCACCGCAGCGGCAACGGAGCCGATCAGGATGTCGCGGTTGCGGACATGCGCCAGCTCGTGAGCGAGCACGCCACGGATCTCGTCCCACGAACAGGCTTGCGTCAGCCCGACGGTGATCGCCACCGCCGCGTGCTGCGGGTTGCGGCCGGTGGCGAAGGCATTCGGCTGTGCCTCGGGAGAGATGAACAGGGCAGGCATCGGCATGTTCGCCTTGGTGGTCAGCTCACGCATGATCGCGAAGTAGTGCGGGTACTCGGCCTCGTCGGCCGGCACGGCTCGCGCCGACCGGATCGCCAATGTGGCGCTTCCCCAGTACGAGAACCCGACGATGCCCAGAGCGAGGACGAGACCGATGATCGCCCCTCCACTGCCGAACAGCGACCCGATTCCGATCATCACACCGCCGAGCGTTGCGAGGAGCACAGCGGTCTTTGCAGAATTCCTGAACATGACGACATGATGCGGCCGCCTGATGTCGGAAGCCAATTCCAGACTTCGAACTTGTTTCGGTCTACTTCCTGCTGAAAGTCGGAGTTTTTACTCGATCACGGACAGCGGTTGGCGATTCTGGGGTCGGGACCAGGGATCGGCAACGGATGGCCATCTCGAGCACGAAACGACCTTCCGGGTCGTTCGGCGAGTGGCCGGTGAGTTGGGTGATGCGACCCAGGCGATATCCGACAGCACGTGGGCTGAGATGGAGCGCCCGGGCCGTGGCGGACAGGTTGCCCGACGCGGCGATGTGGGCAACCAGAGTCTCGATGAGCGCGTCACCGCCGCCCCGTGCACGCTGGAGCGGACCGAGCACCGTCGCCACCAGTTCGCCGACTGCACCGGGATTGGCTGTGAGGACCCGGTATGGCAGAAGTTCCTCGAACCGGGCGATCGGACTGACGCGGTCCAGTCGATCGGCGAGCTCGATGGACTGGCGGGCTTCGCCGTACGAGCGAACCAGTCCGCCCGATCCGCGGCCGAGGCTGCCGATCCCGAGCCGCCAGGGTCCCGCTCCCGCCTCTTCCAGCGAACGGAGCAGCCCGGGGGCCGGGTCCTGAGCGGCGCCGGGAAACACGCACACCAGCAGGCCGTCCCTCGTGGCTATCATCACGTCGCGCCCACCGAAGCTGGCCAGCACGCGCGCTTCAACCCGACTGTGGATCGGGCCTGCGTCGACGAGTCGCTGACCGGTTCGGGCAACGATGACTTGATGGCTGCCGGCAAGGTTGAACCCGAATCGGGCGGCCCGCTCGAGCATCAGATCTGGCTCGCCGCTCCCCGCGAGGAGGTCGTCGACGAACTCGCGGCGCAGCGATTCCTCGAAGCGAATCGTGCGCCGCTGGGCCCGTTCATAGCCGTCGGCGAGCGCCTCGGCAGCGTCGTCGGAGGCCCGAAACATTGCGGACGCGGCCGCAGCCACGGTCGCCGCGGTCGAACGTGCCGCACGAGTGTCGATCTCGGCCCACAACCGCCAGGTCGCGCTGAGGTACAGGTCCAACAATGCCGACAGGGCGATCCCCAGGTTGGCGGCTTCTTCCCCCTGGTAGCGACACGTCTCGACATGCTCGCCGGACAGGCGCTGGCCGGTGCGGACCACATCGATCACGGCGCGCAGATACCCGCCCAGCATTGCGGGCTCAACGCCTGCATCACGGCCAGCCAGCACGCCGACTTCATCAACACCCAACTCCGATGGCCCGACGAGGGCCTCCACGTCTGACCGTCGACTGGCGGGCCGTGAACTCATCGTCTGAGTCTGCCACTTTCGGCAACAACGAGAGAGAAACCACTCCCACATGCAGCGTTGCCTTCTTGAAGCGGGTATGGGACAGTTGCTCGCATGACGATGTGTGTGAGCCCCCGTGCGGTGATCGCTACGGTTCTCGCGCTGGCTCTCGCAGCGATGACCGCATGCGGAAACGAAAGTCGTGGTGCAGGCGCCATCGAGACCAGCCCTGTGGTCACGGCTGCAGCGCCCACCTCTTCGAGCGGGACCATCCCGGTGACCACGACCCCGGTCCAGTCGGCAACAACGACCACCACGATTCTGCCGGTGTTCGACTTCGTCACCCCCGCGAGCGCTGACGGCTGGCGGGTCACCAACGACACCGTCATGGGCGGCGTGTCGAGCGGTGAGCTGGCGTGGTCCGACGGCGTGCTGGTGTTTGCCGGCGAGCTGTCGCTCGACAACAACGGCGGCTTCGCATCGATTCGCAGCCCTGCGATCAAGCCACAGGTCGCGCTTGGCTGGGCCGGTCGCTCGGGAGTGCGTGTCCAGGTCGACGGCGATGGGCGCAGATGGACCCTCGAACTGCGCACCGACGACGACTCCGGTGGTTGGATCCGATCGTTTCCGACGTCGTCGACGGGGCTGACCGATGTGGACCTGTTCTGGGCGTCCTTCGCGCCCGTGACGCGGTTCCTTCAGCCGCGGCCGACGGGCGAACCCCTCGACCCGGCCCGCATCGTGACCGTCGCCTTCTACCTCGTCGACGGTGTCGAGGGGTCGTTCCGGCTCGGCATCCGTTCGATCGCGTGACGGGCTCGATGCCGTAGCGCCATGATGCGCCCCGGGTTTGGTTCTGTTTGTGTGCTGGAACTTCGACGTGTTCGAGACTTCTTGGCACAAAGAGACTTCGATCCGTCACTTCGGCCGCGAGTTGGGGGCAGAGCCCTACGAGGTACGAGGCCTGCGGTGTGCCAGGAGGAGAACGCTGCCTGCCGCAAGCAGTGCCGCCCCGATCAGCAACAGGACGTTGGCGTTGCTGCCAGTCCCGCGCATGAACGCCCAGAGAGCCTCAGCGGGTAGCTTTCATGGTCGTTGGCAAGTTGCTATCCAAGTTGCCATCCGCCGCTCCCGTGGCGGATGGTAACTTG
>WLMZ01000157.1 GCA_009726095.1 Actinomycetota bacterium | reverse complement strand
GCCAGATACGTGAACGACACAACATTGGTGGACGTGCCACCAGGCGTGGTCACCGTCACCGTCGCAGCACCAGCAACACCAGCAGGCGCAGTCGCCGTCACCGACGTGGCCGACACCACCACCACATTCGCCGCCGCATTCGCACCAAACTTCACACCCGTTGCACCCGTCAGGTTCGAACCCGTGATCGTCACCACCGTACCACCAGCAACCGGACCACTCGTCGGGCTCAACGCAGTCACCGTCGGCGCAGCCACATACGTGAACGAGACCGCATTCGCCGACGTGCCACCGGCCGTTGTGGCTGTCACCGTCGCAGCACCAGCAACTCCCGCGGGTGTCGTCGCTCTGATCGACGTCGCCGACACGAACGTGACGGCGGTGCCAGCATTCGCACCAAACTTCACCGTGGTCGCACCAGACACAAACCCGCTACCAGTAATCGTCACCACCGTGCCAGCAGTAACCGGACCACTCGTCGGACTCAACAACGTCACCGTGGGCACAGCCAGATACGTGAACGAGACCGCGTTCGTCGAGGTACCGCTCGTCGTTGTCGCGGTCACCGTGACCGCACCAGCGGTGCCCGCCGGGGTCGTGGCCTTGATCGACGTCGCCGAGGTGAAAACGATGCTGGTGCCGACGTTTGCTCCAAACTTCACCGTTGTACCACCGGACACGAACCCGGTACCGGTGATCGTCACCACCGTGCCACCCGCCAGCGGTCCGCTGCTTGCGGTGACAGCCGTGACCGTCGGTGCAGTCGCTGCTGCCGCCGGTGCTGCGGGAAGCCCGAGGCCCAGGCCCAGCGTCGTCAGCGCTGTCACGGTCAACACGGCCAGGAAGCGCCGCAGGACCGACGTGGGCTGAGAACGCCCGGCTGTCGTTGCAACCTCGAAGGACATGAACGACATGTGGGCCTGCATTCTCAAACCTCTACGAAAGCGCCCTGTTGCACCATCCGGCAAAAATTAGCCGGTGGTATCCGTCGTTCACCCACTGACCCTGTGAAAATTCTTCCAAAATCCAGCGCTGAGACGCCGATCGCTAGAAGTAGATGATCGATTCGGCCTTGGCTTCGGCGGCGTCGAGATCGTCGGTGTAAGCGCCAGTGGACAGGTACTTCCAGCCACCGTCGCACACGATGAACGCGATCACGCCCTCGTCGATCTGGGCAGCAACCTTGGCGGCCCCGGCCATGGCGGCGCCTGCAGAGATGCCGGCGAAGATGCCGCACTCACGCACCAGCCGACGGGTCCATTCCAGGCTCTCGCGGGGGCGCACGACGCGCTTGCGGTCGAGGATCTCGAAGCCGTTCCAGTTGTCGAAGATGGGCGGGATGTAGCCGTCTTCGAGGTTGCGCAGGCCTTCGACACGCTCGCCCAGCGGGGGTTCGATGGCGATGATCTTGATGTTCGGGTTCTGCTCTTTGAGGTAGCGGCCCGTGCCCATCAGCGTGCCGCTGGTACCCAGGCCGGCCACGAAGTGGGTGATCTCGGGCAGGTCACGCCAAATCTCGGGGCCCGTGCCCTCGTAGTGCGCACGGGGGTTGGCCTCGTTGGCGTACTGATACATGAAGCACCACTCGGGGTGGGCCGCCGACATCTCCTGCGCCCGGCGCACGGCACCGTTGCTGCCCTCCTCGCCGGGGGTGAGGATGAGCTCGGCGCCGAACACCTCGAGCATCTGGCGGCGTTCGATGCTGACGCTCTCGGGCATGAGCACCTTGATCGGGTAGCCCCGCATGCCGGCGATGGCGGCCAGGGCAATACCGGTGTTGCCCGACGACGGCTCGATGATGGTCTGGCCCGGAACCAGGCTGCCGTCTTTCTCGGCCGCTTCGATCATCGCCTTGGCGATGCGGTCCTTCACCGAGCCGAACGGGTTCTGGCTCTCGAGCTTGCCGTAGATGCGCACGTTCGGGTTCGGAGACAGCACGCTGACATCGACCATGGGCGTGTTGCCGATCAAGTCGAGCACGTTTTCGTATGGCACCACGATGACCTCCGGCGAATCCCGATGTATCCGGTCGGGATTGTATCAATCCGACCGGGTCAGTCCTCGCGTCCGGTGCGCAGTGAATAGCCCGGGCTGCCGGCTTGCATCCACTCCTCGACGAACGAGAAGAATTCGGTGCCGAACGGGTCCTGATCATGCATGGGCATGCTGCCCCGACGGATCACCCAATCGTGGGGGGCCAACGCTTCGGCCGCCGCCAGATGCGTGGACGCTCCCTCGGTGTCGCCACGATCGTGCAGCAGCACGGCCACACGACGATGCAACCGGGCCAACTGCAATTCGGGCGACGGGCGCTCCATGTTGGCGGCGACCTGTTCGTCGTCGAGATCGCGCTCGTTACGCAGCACCCAGGCCCGCAACAGGTCGTGATGCACCGCCGAGTCGATGTGCGCGAACGCTCGGAAGCGATCGTCGCCCATGGCGGTGTCGGCGGGGCGCACGATGCGGCCGTCCTCGTCGATCCATACGGCGGCCGGCACGTTGACGATGCCGTAGCGCTCGGCGACGATGTACTCGCGATCCACCAGCACGGTGAGCTCGGGGGCATGCGCCGCCCATTCACGAATGGCGGCCACATCACTGTCGATCGCCACCGCGATGATGCTCAGACCGTGTGGGCCGAGTTCTTCTTGAAGTTGCTGCCACACGGGCAGCTCATAACGACAGCCTCACCAACTCGACCAGGCGAGCAGCAACACCTTGCGACGGTTGAAGTCGTGCAGGCTGACGGGTTCGCCGGCCAGATTCGACAGCGTGAAATCGGGGGCCTGCAGCGAGATCATCTCCTGAGCACGTGCAGGCGCAGAGGCAGTGAGCGCTGCAACGCCACGATCTGGATCGGTGACGACGCTGAGCCCGATGATCGGCGCCGCCTCCTGCAGATCGATCAGGCCATCGGCCAGCACCTTGTCTCGGTGGTAGATGGGTGCACACACGTCGCCGCGGCACAGGCCCTCGGGCTTCAGCGTCCACCCAGTGAGCGATTGAAATGCGTCGGGCTGCATCAGCCAACGCGAACCCAGCACCGCATCGACCTCGACGTGTTCGACGTCGTTGATAATCGTGGCTGTTCGTGCAGTGACCATTGCTCCCCCTCGTTGCCTTCGGTGTCAGCCGACGGCGATCGGCTCTTCAGTAATCGTTCCGTCGGCGAGCAGATAACTGCGTGCCTCTGGAGCCTCGCGCTTCAGGCTCACAATGACATAGTGCCACGTGGGATCGGGGGCCTGGTTCACATCTGTCTGGCTGGGATACGGCTCGGTGTGGGTGTGGCTATGCATGACCCCAATCACCTCGAGCCCATCGGCCTCGGCCTCGCGCTCGGCGCGCAGCATTGCCTTGGGTTCGATGGTGTACACCTTTCCCGAGTGCGTGGTGTTGACGCAGGGAACGAAACGCACCACCTGTGCTCCCCCGGGACGCCCGACCAGCAGGCCGCACGCTTCCTCGGGATAGCAGTCGTAGGCCTGGGCGATCATCTCGGCGAACGCAGAACGGGAAACAGCCAACATCGTCGGCGAACGCTAGCGGTACGCTGGCCGCTTCCTCACCACCCGCCAGCACCTTCTCACCGACTGCAGATCCCGAACACCTCACCATGGCAACCGACGGCATCAAGATCATCGCCTCCAACAGGAAGGCACGCTTCGACTACAACGTGCTGGACACGTTCGAAGCCGGCATCGTGCTGCAGGGCAGCGAGGTGAAGGTGCTTCGCCTTGGCCATCTGCAGATCGCCGATGCGTACGCCCGGGTGATCAACGGTGAGCTCTGGCTCGATGGTGTGCACATTCCGCCATACGCCTTCGCCCATGGAGTGGGCGCCCACGACCCCGACCGTCCGCGCAAGCTACTCATGAAGTCCAACGAGATCAACAAGATCGCGGCCCGCATCGCGCTGGAGCGACTGAGCCTGGTGCCGCTCAGCTTCTACTTCAAAGATGGCCGGGTGAAGGTGGAGCTTGCGCTCGCCCAGGGCCGGCGCAAGGGCGACAAGCGCAACGCCATGGCAGAGCGCGACACTCAGCGCGAGATGCAGAAGTCGCTCGGACGGCAGCGCAAGGGCATGGACGCATAGGTCCTCTCGCGTGCGCGTACAACGATCGGGCGAGCATCGGCTGATGCCGTGGGCCAACGGCTTGGGCGTGACCGCTGAAATCCACGCCGCCCGCATCACGGGCGCATCGTGGGCGTGGCGGTTGAGCATTGCCGACGTGGCCGACGACGGGCCGTTCTCGGTGCTGCCGGACGTCGATCGCCACATCGCCGTGGTGCAGGGTGAGGGTATGGGCCTGCGCTTCGATGGCGGGGCCGAGCAACGGCTGACCTTCGCCGCCCCGGCAGTGTCCTTCGCCGGCGACACCACCACCATGTGTCGTCTGCTCGACGGCCCGATCATGGACCTCAACTTGATGGTGCGCCGATCACATGGCATGGGAGCGATGCTGATCGAACGACTACCTGCAGGCCACGCGCTCGGCGACGACGATCTGGTTGGCGCCTATTCGTACGTTGCTGCGGTGGTCGTGGTGCAGGGCAGCCTGTGGGTCGACGCTGCGTCGCCGGCGGCTGTGGCGATGAACCCGTTCGATGCCCTGCTGCTCGATGCAGGCGAGCCCCTCCCCCGGCTGTTCGCCGAGACCGATGCGATCCTGGCCATCGTCGTGCTGCACCTCCACGACCCGGCGTGAGCCTGTGGAAAAATCGCTATAGTGGTCCGTGCACCACAGCGGTGCGCCAAACAAAGGGGCTGACAGGTTTCGACGTCAGTGTCGCTGTTCGGTTCTGCGACCCGAGTTGCTCAGACTCGTAAAACGGGGCACAAACAAGAATTGCCAACGAGCAGTTCACTCTCGCCGCCTAATTTCTAGGTGAGCGAAGAGTAATCGTGAGCAGAAATGTCGCACGGGGCCGATCCACCGCAGCCCGGCAACAGAAGCGGGGGATGACGGCGAGAAAGACCGCTGGCTGCAGGAAAGTCTGCTG
>WLMZ01000156.1 GCA_009726095.1 Actinomycetota bacterium | reverse complement strand
TGCGATCCCCGGATGTGTCGTCCGGTCCCGATACTGCCAACCACACCACCTCCACTGGTGGCGACACGGCGGCCCCACCGATCTCCACAACCTGCTGCCGTTATGCAGCCGACACCACCACGCCGTCCACGAAGGCGGCTGGAAACTCACCCTGCACATTGACCGATCACTCACGATCACCTTCCCCAACGGCACCACACAAAGCACCGGACCACCCGGCACACAACGGGCCGCCTGACGCCCGGCCACGAGACAACCGCACCACGAGACGATGGCCGGGCAGCGGACTGGCCCGTTGGTGGGGTGATACGGGCACCCCGCCAACGAGTCAGAATCTGGGCCAGAACCAGAACCAGAACCAGAACCAGAACCAGCGTCAGGGGGCTTTGGCCCCGGTGCGCCAGTCGGGAACACTCGGCGCATTGGGCTCGAGCGTGCGCAGGTACGTGACCATCTGGCGAATCTGCTCGTCGGTCAACGAGCCGCCATAGTCCAGGCTCCATGGCGACATCGACGAACCAGAGATGCCACCGGTGACGATCAGCGCAATCTGGTTGTCGCTGGTGGTGGAGAGGAACTGTTTCGAGTTCAGGGTCGGGGCGCTGCCGCCGGTGGCCTGCTTGCCATGACACGAGGAGCAGTTCTGCGAGAACAGTTCCCCACCGGTCTTCACGTAGTTCACCTGTTGTTCGGCCTTGGCATCGGCACGCAGCGTCGGCTCGCGTAGCCGGTACAGCGGGAACGCAACGATGAGCACCACCATGAACAGCAGTCCCCAGGCCAGGTAGCGGTCAAGGCTGCGTTGCAGCCATTCAGGTTCGTTCAGCTTTGGTCCGCTTCGCTTTTCCGGCATCAGATCACCCATTCCCGGCGCAGGCCGGACCCTTCGAGTCGGTGAGGAATGCGACCGCCCCGTGATCGGGACCATTGATCTTCTGGCTGGTGTCGACGATGAGCACATCGTTTTCCACGGTCAGCGGATGCTGATCCATACCGCGTGGCGATGGCCCACTGATCCATTCACCGGCAATGTCGAACACCGAGCCGTGGCACGGGCACTCGAAGCGTCCCGAGCTTTCGCAGAACGGCACCCGGCAACCGAGGTGCGGGCATTTCTGCGACAGGGCGAACAGGTGACCATCAGCGTTCGAGACCCACAACCTGCCCTGGTTCACGAAGGTGGCGGTACCGGCCTTGTAGTTGGCCGGGCTACCGAGCTTCATCTTGCCGCTGGCACCAGCCACGGTGAGCGGGCGCAACAGCTCCCACGATGTCCATCCGGCGAGCAGCGCAAGCATGCCGCCGCCGATCTTCCAACCGGTACGGAGCAGATATCGACGCGTGATTCCCATGTTGTTTCCTCACATCTCCAGGTACGAGTGCTGCCACGGCGGAACGAACTTCCATCCCGGACCCCGGAACAATGCCCCGATCACGGTGAGCACGACGGCGACCAGCAAGATGGTTGCGAAGATCGAGATGGCCACCTTGCGGTATTTCGATTCTGTCGCCGGGTTCTTGTCGAAGTACGGCAGCAGGGCCAACACGGTCAGCACACCGGCCGGCACGAAGATGCCGGCAATCAGCGGATCGAAGCGCGACAGCAACTCCTGCAGCCCAACGAAATACCACGGCGCCTTTGCGGGTTCGGGCGTCAAGTTGGGGTTGGCGATGTCGCGCAGCGGAGCAGCAAAGGCCACGCCCAAGGCCAGCACCGTTGCGATGGTGCCCAGAGCGACGACCACGTGCCTGGTGATGAGGTGCGGCCATGCGAACACGGTGTCGTCGGTTTGTCGCTCCTCTGCTGTCACCGATTCTCGATCGACCACGCCGAGCAACCGCACCCGGTCACCCTTGGCGAGCGCCATTGCTGTTGCCGCCGGCATGACCGACACAGGCTCGCCCGCCGATTCGAGGTGGTCGGCCGCCACGCCGCCGACGATCGCTCCATCCGTGGTGGCTCCGTCAACGCTGAACTCGGTGGCTCCCTCGGCGAAGGACCCCACGGTTCCGGTGTCGCTGCCACGACGCACGGCGAACCCGTCCTTGCGCACACGCCAGATATGCACCATCAGCATCAGTGCCAACGCCAACGGCAGCACAGCAACGTGCAGGGCATAGAAGCGCTGCAGCGTGGACTGGCCGATCTGAGGCCCACCGATGAGCAGGTCGGTCAGGACGCCGCCGAACACCGGCACGTAGCTGACCAGGTTGGTGCCAACGGTGACAGCCCAGTAGCTGAGCTGATCCCACGGCAACAGATACCCGGTGAACGAGAACCCGAGCGTGATCGCCAACAACGCAATGCCCACCACCCAGTTGAACTCGCGTGGCTTCTTGTAGGCGCCGGCGAAGAAGACGCGCACCAGATGCAACACCACCACGAGCACCATCAGGTGCGCCGACCAGCGGTGCACGTTACGCACCAGTTGCCCGAAGCCGATACCGGTGCGGAGCTGTTGCATGTCGCCGTAGGCCGACGTGACCGACGGCGTGTAGAAGAACATCAGGTACACGCCCGTGACCACCAGGATCCAGAACAGCACCGTGGCAATGAAGCCGAGTCGCCACGAGTAGCGCAGGCGCAGCACACGGCGGGGCACCTTCACCGGGTACACGTGCAAGAACACGTTCGAGAACCCCTGCAGGGCCCGACCACGCGGGGTGTCAAGCTGAGGATGACGGAACATCGATCGCCAGGCATCGGTGTGTTTCAGTCGCTGCCACCGGCCCTCGTGTACCGGGTACACGTCGGGTTCGAGGCCGTCGCGGAGCTGTTCACCACTCACGGCGTCTTGGTCGATCATGACACAACCTCCTTGGCGTGAACCATCAACAGAGCCGACGGCGGGCATCGGTTGATGCACAGCCCACAGCGAATACAGAGTTCCTCATCGAGCAGCAGCACCGACTGAGCGGCTGTGCCATGACCGGCGTGGTCGGCGCGCACGATCGAGATGCAGTTGGTCGGGCACACGTCCACGCACAGACCGCACAGGATGCACAACTCGGGCTGCAGCATGATGTTCTCGAAGCAGCGCAGGCAGCGCAGGCCCTCGAGCACGGCATGGCCCTCGTCATAGCCAGTCTCCACCTCGGCGAAGCCGATACGGCGCTCGTTGGCCACGCTGGGCACGGGCACGCGCGAGATGGCGTCGTACCCCGTGGCCATCCGACGAAAGTTCGGCTTGGCCGTCAGTTCGATGTGCACGCCAGCTGCAACAGTGACAGGGGTCGGCGGCGCGACACGGGCCGATGCGGGCACAGCAGCGGTCGGCGGCGTGACACGGGCCGATGCGGGCACAGCAGCGGCCGATGCGGACAGAGGCACCGAATCGTCGACGAGCGCAGCGTGAATCGAGGCGGCAGCGCGACGTCCATCGGCAATGGCGTCGATGAGGTTGCGCGGGCCGAAGGCCACATCGCCGCCAGCCCAGATCCGTGGGTGGCTGCTGCGCAGTTCGGCGTTCACGCCCACCCCACCAAAACGGTTGCGGTCGGTGGTGCCCTCGCCCAAGAAGTCGACATCGGGCGATTGGCCAACCGCCAGGATCACGGTGTCGGCAGGAATAATCGACTCCGTGTTGGGTGCAAACACCGGCGCGAAGCGATGCTGTTCGTCGAACACCGAGACCACCTCGATGGTCTCGAGCCCGGTGACGTGATCGGTGCCAACGATGCGGTGGGGACCACGCCGGTAGACGATGTGGATCCCCTCGGCTTCGGCTTCTTCGATCTCCTCGAGCGCCGCCGGCATTTCCGCGAATGATTCCAATGCAACAACCGTCACGTGCAGCACACCGGCGCGCAGTGCGGCGCGAGCAGCATCAAGGGTGGTGGTGAGACCGCGACGGGCATCGTCGGCGGCTGAACTGCCAAGCGAGATGGGCGCCGGAGCGGCTTCATCATGGGCTGCCGCACGTAAGGCGGTGCGGGCCGCATCGAAAGCGACGTTGCCCCCACCGACCACGACCACACGCTCGCCGAGATCAACGCGAAAGCCCCGGTTCACGTTGATCAGGAACTCCACCGCCTTGAAGACACCATCGAGATCATTGCCGGGGATGTCCAGGCTACGGCCGCGTCCCGTGCCGACGCAGACGAACACTGCGGCGTGCTGAGCCAGCAGTTCGTCCAGGCTGATATCGCGCCCGATCCGGCAGTTCAGCCGTACGTTGACACCCAGTTCGAGGATGGCATCGATCTCACGCTGGATGAGCGGACGCGGCAGGCGGTACTCGGGGATGCCCAGCACCATCATGCCGCCGAGCATCGACTCTGCTTCGTAGATGGTGACCGGATGCCCGGCCAGCCGCAGGTCGTGCGCTGCGGCGAGACCGCCGGGTCCGCCGCCGATCACGGCAACGGACGGCCCACTGGCCAGCGGAACGGGGCCATGGCCCTCATGCCACGCAGCAGCACCGGCAAAACTCTCGACGCCATAGCGTTCGCTGACGAAACGCTTCAACGCACGGATCGAGACGGGGGCATCGATCTTGCCGCGACGGCAAGCAGTCTCGCACGGTGCAGCGCACACACGTCCGCAGATGGACGGGAACGGGTTGGGCCCGCGGGCGATCATGTAGGCGTCGCGAAACTGACCCGCGGCGATCGCCGTCACGTAGGCCCCAGCGTCGGTATGCACAGGGCAGGCAGCACGGCATGGCTCGTTCTCCCACAACCACTGGGCATCGGGAACCGGCAGGGCCGACCGCTGAGCGGCGGGTTGAGCGTTGGCCATCAGATGACCTGACGGCTCTGGAGGCGCCGAAGCCCCCAGAGCTGACCGATCAACGACAGCACGAACCATGCAGTGGCAAGTGCGACACGGTTACCCCGCTCGAGGCCCGTGAGGTGGGTCAGGATCAGGTGGGGGACATAGACGAGCAGTGCAAACGCCACCACGACGATGGCCACACCACTAAGAATGGCCCGGAACCAGCTCATCCGGTGACGGTGAAGGCCGCGCGCATACCCTGGGCGTAATGCTTTTCGATGTTGCAGACCAGTACATACTTGCCGGGCTTCAGGTCGAGGGTGACGGTACCGGTCTTGCCGGCATCGAGCTCGCTGACCTCACCAACGGTGGTGTCTTCACTGACCTTGTTGTCGGCGCCGACAACCAACGCGTCAAACG
>WLMZ01000155.1 GCA_009726095.1 Actinomycetota bacterium | reverse complement strand
GGCATTGACGAGGCCAAGGACGAACTGTTCGAGGTGGTCGACTTCCTCCGCTCGCCCGCCCGCTACCGCGCCCTCGGCGCACGCACGCCCAAGGGGGTGCTGCTGATGGGTCCCCCCGGCACCGGCAAGACCCTGCTCGCCAGAGCCGTTGCGGGAGAGGCCGAGGTGCCGTTCTTTTCCATGTCGGCGTCGGAGTTCATCGAGATGATCGTCGGCGTGGGCGCCAGTCGGGTCCGCGACCTGTTCGACCAGGCCAAGGCCGTTGCACCATCGATCATCTTCATCGACGAGCTCGATGCCATTGGGCGCGCTCGTGGCAGCACCGCCAGCTTCGGCGGGGTCGACGAGCGCGAGCAGACCCTGAACCAGATCCTCACCGAGATGGACGGGTTCACGGGCAACGAGAACGTCATCGTGTTGGCTGCCACCAATCGCCCCGAGATCCTCGACCCCGCGCTCCTTCGCGCCGGCCGATTCGATCGTCGCGTCGTGCTGAACCCGCCCGATCTCGCCGGGCGCTCTGCGATCCTCGCCGTGCACACCCGATCAGTGCCGCTGGCCGCAGACGTCCAGCTGGATGCTGTAGCGGCGATCACCTCGGGCATGGTCGGTGCCGACCTGGCCAACCTCGTCAACGAGGCCGCCCTCATGGCGGCCCGGCGCGACCACACCGCAGTGCAGTTGGCCGACTTCACCGATGCGCTCGAACGCATCGTGCTGGGAGCCGAGCGCAAGATCATGCTCACCGAAGACGACCGTCGGCGTACTGCATTCCACGAGTCGGGGCACGCCCTGCTCGGCATGCTCCAGGTGGGCGCCGATCCGGTTCGTAAGGTGTCGATCATCCCGCGAGGCAACGCATTGGGTGTCACCTTCCAGAGTCCCATCACCGACCGCTACGGGATGGGCGAGGAATACATCCGCGGTCGCATCATCGGCGCGTTGGGCGGTCGCGCCGCCGAGGAACTCGTGTACGCGAACGTCACCACCGGGGCCGAGTCCGACTTGGATCAGGTCACCTACCTCGCCCGTCAGATGGTGGGCCGTTGGGGCATGTCCGACGCCATCGGTCCCATGTCGGTGCTGCCCGCCGCAGGCGACGAGGTCGGCTTCTTCTTCGCCGACCCGCGCGCCCCCTCGGAGGCCACCCGTCAACTGGTCGATTCCGAATCACGCGAGATCGTCGAGCAGTGCCACGAGCGCGCCATCGAGCTACTGCGCAGCAATCGCGACAAGCTCGAATCGTTGGCCGCTGCGCTACTGCAGCACGAGACGCTCGACGAGATCGATGCATATCGCGCCGCCGGCGTCCCACATCCCGATGCCGTGCAGCCCGCCCACTGAACGGTTCGGGGGCACCGCCGCTCAGACCACCCACGGCGGAGTGGGGCTGGTAGGAATAGGGCATGACAGAACCAGAGGCTGTGGATCGTTGGGCCGGCGGCGCGGCATACGTGGACGGCGCTTTCTGTCCCATCGTCGAGGCGAAGATCTCTGTACTCGACATGGGGCTGACGCGCTCGGACTGCACCTACGACGTGGTCAGCGTGTGGGACGGCCGCTTCTTCCGGCTCGATGCACACCTCGACCGATTCCTCAACAGCGTCGAGCAACTCCGGCTCGATATCGGCCGTTCCCGCGACGATCTCGAAGCTCTCCTGCACGAGTGCGTGAGCCGTGCAGGGCTGCGCAACGCCTATGTGTCCATGACCTGTACGCGCGGCCGACCCGCCCCCGGCAGCCGCGATCTCCGCACGTGCAGCAACACCTTCTACTGCTTCGCCGTGCCCTACGTGTGGGTCAGCTCCGAGGAGCAGCAGGCGGTCGGCGCAAGCATGTGGATCAGCAATATTCCGCGGATCCCGCCGGAGAGCGTTGATCCGTCGGTCAAGAACTACCACTGGCTCGATATGGACATGGCCCAGCTCGATGCGTACGACCACGACGCGCAGTTGGTGGTGTTACGCGACATGGGCGGGGCCATCACCGAGGGACCCGGATACAACGTGTTCGCGTTCGTGGACGGTCGATGGGTCACGCCCGTACGCGGCACGCTGCAGGGCGTCACCCGGCGCACGCTGATCGAGCTGTGCGCCGAATCCGGCCATCCAGCCGAGCAGGGTCGGCTCACCGCCGAGGATCTGCTGCGCGCCGACGAGGTCCTGGCCTGCACGACCGCAGGCGGCGTGATGCCGGTCGCGCAGATCAACGGAGCCCCGGTCGGTCAGGGCGGCGTTGGAGCCCGCACCGCCGATCTCCGCTCGCGCTACTGGCAGCGCCACGTCGACCCGGCGTGGTCGACGCCGGTGAGGTACACCCGCTCCTGATGGTTCGCCGCTGGAACGCCACGCCACGCCACGCCACGCCACCAACAACGGTGAGAACAGCTGAATTGGGTGAGGTACGGTCGGGCATGGCCTACGCACCAGCGCATCGATCGTTCTATGACGCCGACAGTCACATCATGGAGCTGCCCGACTTCCTCCAAAAGTACGCCGATCCCGATGTGCGCGCCGACATCCCTGCCGTCAACTACTCGGCGTCGATCGTGACCGACGAAGAGGTAGCCGTCATCATGGACAACGGCGGAAAGCACAGCGATGCACATGTCGCTGAGCTGTTGGCGATGGGTGATTCGCTGATCGAACGGTCCAAGGAGATCCAGGCGCTCGGAGCGTTCGATCGCCACGAACGTACGCAGGCAATGGATCTCCTCGGCTTCGCGAAGCAGCTCGTGTTCGCCACTCACAGCGTTGCCATGCCGTTCTCGCCGAGCACCAAGATCGAGCCGCGCATTCGCTATGGCGCAGCGCGGGCGCACAATCGGCATCTGGTCGATTTCTGTTCTGACGACGAGCGGCTGATGGGTGTGGCAATCATCCCGCTCGATGACCCCGCCTCGGCGTTGGTCGAGCTCGACAACGTGTTGTCGGAGGGACTCGATGCGGTCTGGGTGCCCCACCGCGCGTGCGGCGACCGTTCGCCCGGGCACGTGGATTTCGATCCGTTCTGGGCGGCACTGGCAGAGTCTTCGACACCGTTCGTGCTGCACGTGGGCGGCGCCCCGTTGCAGTTGGCCAAGGCGTGGTCGAACAATGGACGGGCGCCCACGAAGGACTGGCTCGGCGGCGGCGAGAACGTGCGCACCAAGGACATCGCCGTGCTGCACCAGGGCCCAGAGACGTTTCTGTCGATGATGCTCCTCGACGGAGTGTTCGAACGCTTCCCGGCATTGCGCGGCGCCAGCGTCGAACTGGGAGCGGGCTGGGTGCCCTCGTTGATCGAGCGACTCGATTGGGTCGCAGCCACATGGGGCCGCAGCGACGCGAACCTTGCCGGGTTCACCCGCAAACCCTCCGAGCAGATCGCACAACAACTGGCGTTCACCCCGTTCGTGTTCGAGGACGTGGGCGCCTTCATCGATCAGTCGTCACCCGATCTGTACCTGTTCTCCAGCGACTACCCGCACATTGAGGGCGGGCGCAATCCCATCGCTCGGTTCGAGGCGTCGTTGGGTTCGCGGCCTGACCGGGTACGCGACATGTTCTACGCAGAGAACTTTCTGCGAGTGTTCACCCGGGCCGCCTGACCCGTAGCGAGCATCTGCGGGCACCGGATCTCCTCGGGCGTCTTGATCACCCGGGCAGGCCCCAACAGCTCCCGAGCGTCGAACAGTCCGATCCCGGCACGAAGGCGCGACGACCCGGTGTGCACATGGTCCAGACCGCCACGTTGCACGATCCCGTGGCACAGCGAATGTTCGTCAGATCGCTCACCAGCGCGGCTTCGTAGCCGCGCTGCCCATCATTGCTCCCATGGTGGGGTCCACTCGCCGGTGAGGCGCATGGACAGCTCGGCATCGTCCTCGATGCGTTTGGCAACGTGCAGCTCGGCTGCGGCGGGACCATAGCGTTCGCGAGCGAGCCCGAATGCTGCGGTGGCGGCAGCGGTCATGGGGAGATCGGCATGCACGTTGGCGCCCAGCTCGGCGATCAGGCCGAGGTCCTTCATGCACAGGTCCAACGAGAACGACGGGTCGTAGTGCCCGGCGAAGATCGATGGTGCGTCATGGCGCACGACGAAGCTGTCGCCCACGCTTTCCTTGATCGCTCCCCACAGTGTGCCCAGTTCCACCCCGTTGGCGATGCCGGTGGCGAAGCCTTCGCCCAGGGCGGCAGCGGCAATGAACCACAACTGGTTCGTCACCAACTTCACCACATTGCCGGCGCCCAGCGGGCCGCAGGGGATGACCAGTCCGAGGTGCTCGAGCAGTGGCGTCACCCGGGCCACGGCAGCGGGCTCGCCACCGATGAAGAGGGTGAGCTTGCCGTTGCGTGCACCGTCGACGGCGCCGGTGACGGGCGAGTCCACCACCGACACACCGGCCGGAGCAGCCGCAGCGAGTTCGGCCACGAGCTCCTTGCGATTCGTGGTGAGGTCCACCCACACCGAACCGGGCCGCAGCGCAACCAGGGCACCCGCCGGTCCGGTCATCACGGCGGCCACATGGTCGGGCCGCGGCAACGAAGTCAGGAACACATCGGCTGTGGCCGCGCACTGCGCAGCCGACGTTGCTGGTGTCGCTCCTGCGGCAACCACGTCGTCCAATGCGGCAGCGTTGATGTCGAACGCTGTCACGGCATAGCCGGCCGACAGCAGCCGCTTACACATCGGTCCGCCCATGTTGCCCAGACCCACGAACCCCAACGACGGTTGGGTGTTCTCAGTCATTTCCGTGCCACCATGTCGCGCTCATTCCCTGACCATACGTCGTGTCATCGGGTCGCACGAACGCTCAGACGCGGCCGGTTCGGTGCACGTTCGCCGTTGCATCGCCCGTGCGGGTTGGCGAGGGACCCGTCGTGGCCGCCGTCGGCTCGTCTCCGCTGACCCGTTTGTGGAACTGTCGCGCACCCCTTTCGTAGGGTGTGAGGTGTTCGACTTCCCCGGACGATTCAACGGATGTGGTCCGTTGTTGTAGCTCATCGAGTTCTTGTTCGGGGGTGTTGTATGGCTGTTGGTGCGGGTGTGTCGGTGGTTGAGTTGGTGGTCGGGCTAGACGGCTTGGATCCGGCCGTGTTGGATCGTGAGCAGGTCACGGTGGCGTTGGGGTCAGTGGCTCGGGTGCGGTCATGGGTTGATGCGCGTCAAGCCCAGTTGACCCGCCGGTTACGTGAGATCGCGCTCGAGTGCCCAGGGGTGTCACCCGAAGCTGATGTTGCTGCAGCGTCACGATCGGGTCGACGCGACGCCGCACGGGCAACGAAACGGGTTGATGCGTTAGACGC
>WLMZ01000154.1 GCA_009726095.1 Actinomycetota bacterium | reverse complement strand
TCCGGCGCGGAGCAGTAGGCGGAGTCGGTAGTGCTCGAAGTTCTCGAACCCGCGACCGCAGCGCTTCACCTCTTTCACTCGGTGCGTAGCCCGAGATGGAACCGTTCGAACCCCGATGCAGTGACGCGCTCGGAGCCGGCGAGAAGGATCTTGCGGATTCCGTAGAGCGGATCGGCCTTGCACCCGCGGTGGCCGAGTTACTCGTTTTGAACCCGCCTGCGGACCTTGTCCAGACAACGGTTCGCGACACGCACCACACGAAACGAATCCGCGACACCAAGCAGCGCCACCGCCAGTTATTGCACTAATGAGTGCGTTATAGTGCACGACATGGGAGACCTCGTGGCAAGACAGGCGGAGCAGTTTGCCGTCGAGATGCGACGTCGGCGCCAGCAACGTGGCTGGACGCTGGATGTGGCTGCAGGACGACTGGGGGTGAGCCGGCGACTGCTCGCGCAGCTCGAGGCGGGCCAGGCAAATCCGTCGTTGTCGACGCTGCTCTCTATCGCCGAGGGCTTCGACATCTCGCTGGTCGAACTGCTCTCCATCGAGGACAAGCCGTCGGTCACGGTCCAGCGGGACAACGCGTCCGCCCCGGCGCTGTGGACTGGCAGCCACGGCGGAACCGGCCGTTTGCTGGTGGGTTCGAATCCGCTCGAACTGTGGGAATGGACGCTCGGCCCCGGCGACGAGCGGACTTCCGAGGCGCATCGGTCCAACGCCCGCGAAGTGCTGCTCGTCACCGCCGGAGCGGTCACGTTACGCGTCGGCGCCGCCGACCAGGTGGTGGTGCGTCGCGGCCAGTCGGCAGTGGTCCGCGCCGACGAACCGCACACATACCGCAACAACGGCAAGGGCCGGGCCAGCTTCGTCCTGGCGGTCCACGAACCGACGGGAGCATTGGCATGAGCATCACCGCACACGACTGGATCACGCAGTCCGTCGTCGCCCCGGCGGTGTTCGATCGCTGGCCCGACTACGGCCTGATGTTGGTCGCCGCCGATTCTGTCGATGTCGAAGCGCTCGCACCAGCGGCCAGTCGCCTGCTCGCCGAGGCAACCGAGTTCGCGCGCAGCCTCGACCCGGCCGAGCCCGACGAGCACATCGCCCGCTGGCACGACGCCTATCGCGACTTCGGCGTCAAACCCCGCGTCGCCCGCGTCAGCGTGGATGCCCTCATTCGCCGAGCAACCTCTGACAACGGGCTCCCGCAGATCAACGTGCTCGTCGACCTGTACAACGCGGTGTCTGTCCTCCACGGGGTTCCCATCGGGGGCGAGAACCTCGAGAACTACCACGGCCCAGCGCAGCTTGTGCTCGCCGCAGGCGACGAAGCGTTCCACACCACCGCGAACGGCGAAGCCGTCATCGAGCATCCAGACAACGGCGAGCCCATTTGGACCGACGACAACGGCGTGACCTGCCGACGCTGGAACTGGCGCCAGACAACTCGGACCGCGATCCGCACCGACACGCAGCGTGTCGGCTTCATCATCGACTCGCTACACGCCCCTGCCCACGCCGGTGCCCGCCGGGCCGCCGACCAGCTGTGCGAACTCATCGGGAACGTACACATCCGTTTCATCGACCGCGCTACCAGATGAGCGGAGCGGCACCTTGCCGGGACCGCGCCGACCTCAGCGTCACGCTGGTAGTTGGGCGAGACGCTCGGCGACCATCAGGCGCAGCAGCTCGGCATCGGGCGTCCAGTCGACAGGAATCCTGACGGTCTTGATATTGGCTACGAGCCCTGCGAGCTTGCTGGTGACGGTCTCGGAGACACCGCCAAACGGTGCCAGCAGCAAATGGTTCGTCGCCGCAGAGATGCCGAACACATAGTCCTTGCCCCGCCGCAACATCGGCTGGTTCCATGCGATCACCAACTCGAGATCGGGGTATGCGTCGGCGATCATGGTAAAGATCGCCCGAGCCGTTGCCTCGCGCTGGGCGGTTCCGGGGGCTCGTCTCCGGCTGGTGGTGGCTCGTCCGGAGACTCGGACGGTTCCGCTCCGGCGGGTCGCAAACCGGACGAAGAATGAACCGTGAACAACGTGATCGAGGAGACAGCGACATGAAGCAGAACGTGCGCAGCGGCCAGGTGCTGAAGAACATCGTGCGATCGGTGTCCGGGGTTTCGTTCCCCATCGCCGGCAGCGTCGTGGTGATGTACACGCTCTCGGGTGAAACGCGCAAAGTGGCGGTCATCGCCACGTCGTTCGCGATCATCGGACACATCGTCCACTCGACGATGGCACTCAACGATCGCGACGGCGGACGGGCCGCCATCAACGCGTATGCCAGCGCAGAGCTCGACGGCGTGTCGGACCAGAGCGGCACCGCCATCTGAGTCGGGGCCATTGCAGTAGCCGTGGGCAGTGTTGACGATCAGCGTGCCCCCGGCGCCTCCGAGGTGTGGGCTCGGTGCGGCAACCCGCTTCCCCTTCGCCCCCGAGGTCACAGATCGGCGGAGACGCCCATCAGGTGGGCGATCGTAGACCACGTAATGGCCGGCCACGCATTGGCGTCGTCGGCGTTGCTGTAGTCCTCGACGAGGTGGCGGCCGAAGATGGCGCCAAACCACCAGGCGGCAACTGCGGATGAGCTGAACTCCGGCCGGAACCATCCGCGCTTTTGCCCGTAGCCGAGCACCTTCGCGAGCGTCGCGACGGTCTGTCGGTGCACTTCCCCGACGGACTCCTGCAGCGCCGGGCGGGAGACCGCCGACCCGAGGACCTGCGCCCGAAGGCGGCGCCGCAGCACCCCGTCGGGCGAGGTCGACGACATGACGACCGCATGGATGAGTCGGGCGTACTCAGCCTGCGACTCGCATTCGAGCACGATGTCAAGGTCGAGGTCGGCGAGCAAGTAGGTGATCGAACGGCGGTATCGCTCGGCCTGAGCGGCCACGATCAGGCCGTCGCGATCGTGAAAGAAGTGGTAGATCGACGGCTTGGTGACTCCGACCGCTTCGGCCACCTGATCCACACGTAGCGCGGCCTCGCCGTCGCGTTCGATGGCCTCGATGGCGGCCTCGAGGAGGCGATCACGGTTACTCACGACTACGGACACGGTGCAACTGTAGGCGTTGGCGCACGCCGGAGTGTACGTGCACGGCCGAGGCTCTGCCTACGTCCAGTAGACAATTGACTACCCACAAAGGACTATCGTATACTTTAAGTACCCAATGCCAAACCAATGGTTGCGTTACTGATGAGGAGCCTCTGATGCCGAAGAACCTGCCGATCCGTCGCAGGGCCATCGCCCTAGCCGCCGTGCTGCTCGCCGCTGCGCTGAGCCCGGTGGTCACGGCGCCGGTCGCGCGTGCCGCGGCCTGCGCGTCGACGCCGCTGAACCTCACGTGGGACAGCTCGAAGACGACGGGCCTCATCGTCGACCTCCACATCCGCACCTCTGGGGCGACGGTCACCTGGGGTGACGGCACCTCGACGGCCATCACGACCCTGCCATCCGCACCGACCTCGCACACCTACGCCGCGAGCGGCACGTACACGATCTCCGTGTGTGGTGTCATCTCGTTCGGCAAGTTCATCCGCACTTGGACCAACAACCGCGGCGCCTCGGGCTTCACCGCGGTCACCAGCTTCGCCTCTACCCTCACCGACCTCGGTGGGGCGTTCGTCGACTGGGCCAACCTCACCGACGTCCCGGCGGCCATTCCTGCGGGTGTCACCACGTTGGCAGCCGCCTTCTATGGCGCCTCCAAGTTCAACGACGCCGACGTGTCGACATGGAGCACCGCCAACGTCACGTCGCTGGCGCAGACCTTCTTCGGCGCGTCACTCTTCAACCGGCCGCTCAACAGTTGGAACACGGTGAAGGTCACGTCGCTGGCGGCGACGTTCTTCAACGCTGTCGTCTTCAACCAGCCGCTCCACCTCTGGAACACCGCGCTGGTGACGGACATGTCGCAGACCTTCCAAGGTGCGGCTGTCTTCGACCAGAACCTTGGAGCGTGGAACACCGCCAAGGTCACCAAGTTGGCGCAAACATTCGCCGGGGCACTGGTGTTCAACAATGGCGGTTACGACACGATCAAGAATTGGAACCTCGCGGCGAACACGAGCCTGAACAGCACATTCTGGAAGGCAATGAAGTTCAACCAGCCGATCGGCTCGTGGAACACCGCACTGGTGACCACGACGGATGGGGCCTTCCAGATGGCAGAGGTCTTCAATCAGGACCTCGGCGCGTGGAACACCTCGAAGGTCAGCAGATGGGGATACATGTTCAGCGGCGCCAAGCTGTTCAACAACGGTGGGTCGCCCTCGATCAACAACTGGAACACCACCGCCGGTACCGACTTCACGGGTCTCTTCAAGGATGCGCCCGTCTTCAATCAGCCCATCGGCAACTGGAGCATGAGCACCGCGACGACGCTCTCGGGCCTCTTCTGGGATGCGTCGAAGTTCGACCAGGACATCAGCAACTGGAACATGGCAGGCGCAGTGTCGATGGCAACTGGCTACAACGTGACCAACAACGTGATGAGCGTGGCGAACTACGACAAGTTGTTGAAGGCGTGGTCGGGCAAGGCTCTCAAGTCGGCGGTTCCGTTTGGTTGGGGACTGCACAAGTACTCGTGTGATGCCGAACCGGCACGGATCAAATTGGCGAGCGCACCGATCAGTTGGGTCATGACCGACGGTGGCCTTGCTGAGACCGCACCCTCCATCTCGACGATCGTGCCCGGCAACGGATCACTCGCCGTGTACGTCACAGCGCCGAGCTGCATGTCGTCGCAGCGCACCTCGTACGAGTATTCGACGGACGGTGGCGCGACCTGGACGACCGTGTCGCCGGCGTCGCTGGCGAGTCCGATCACCATCAGCGGGCTCGACAACGGGACGACCTACTCGATCAAGGTGCGCCCCGCGGGTGGCACCATCGGAGTCCTGCCGGCGACGGCGAAGGCATCGACCGCAATGAGCGGTACACCAGTGTTCGACGGGGCAGGCGTCACGGCGAAGAACGAGACGTCGGTGTACGGCGCCTCGGTGCCGACGGTGGGTTACACCACCACACTCGCCACCGGTGACTGGGTCGACACGGTGAGTTGCGGTGCGTACACAAACAACACGTACGCGACCGCGGTGACGTCGTCGACGAAGCCGGGTACCTACGTGGCGCACTGCTCGGGCTCGACCACTTCTGGCCTCGAGTCCGACGTCAAGTACACGGACGGCGTGTACACGGTGACCAAGGCGCCGCTGTCGATCACGGCGAAGTCGTTCACGAAGACCTATGGCGATGTGGTCACTCCTGATGGCAACGACGACTTCACTGAGTCGGGCCTCGTC
>WLMZ01000153.1 GCA_009726095.1 Actinomycetota bacterium | reverse complement strand
GATGACCGTGCCTTGGGCGAGGTCGACACGTTCGGGGGTCGCATCGGGCACGCCCCCCTGATACACCGCCTTGACAATCAGCGGTCGGTTCAGGAAGCCACCATTGGCCAGCGTCGAGTAAGCGTTGGCCAGCTGCAGCGGCGAGGCGGCAAGGAGCCCCTGCCCGATGGCAAGCTGGACGTTGTCGCCCACCAACAACCGCGGCACTTCTCCCTTGGCCAGCTTGCCCTGTTCGACCAACCGCTTCTTCAACTCATTGTCGGGCACCCGACCGTTGAACTCGAAGGGCAGGTCGATGCCGGTGTCGCTACCGAACCCGAACTTCCTGACCTGATCCTGCAACAGGGTGCGCCCGGCCCTGAAGCTCAGCTCGCCGATGCGGTAGAAGAACGCGTCGCTGGAGACAGCGAGTGCTGATTCGACGCTGACCGGACCGTACGAACTCGCCTTGCCGGTGTTCGGGTTGGTGGCGTTGAAGTACTCGCAACGAACGCCGGTGGCACAGACGCTCTTGTCGATCGACTCGAGCTTGTAGCTGCCCTGGTCGGTGAACAGCTCCGTCGGCTGGACGATGCCGGTGGTCATTGCGGCATATGCGACAAACGGCTTGAAGGTGGAACCGAGGTTGTACTGGCCCTGGATTGCCCTGTTCACCAAGATCGACTTGTCGGGGTGTGCCGGGTCATTGGGGAACAGCTGTTTGAACTTCGCTCCGCTGATGCCGGAATTGAACCAACGATTGTCGAACGTGGGATAGCTGGCCATTGCCACGATCTGGCCGGTCTCCTGGTTCTCCACCACGACCGAACCGGCCGGCGATGGGTACGGCAGGTACTCAGCGCCATTTGCGACGACGAAGTTCTCCCCGGTGAATTTGGGTTTCCCGAACTTATCGAGCGGGTTTCGCGCCATGCGGGCGACGTCGGTGGTCTCGCGCTGCAGACGGAGCTCGGTCTGCAGCGCCTGCTCTGCGTACTGCTGCACCTTCAGGTCGATCGTGAGCGCGATGTCCTTACCGGGCACGGGCTCGATACGGCTGATCTCGCGCACGACGTGGTTGGCGCTGTCGACCTCGTAGACCACCTTGCCCCAGGTGCCGTGCAGGAGCGGTTCCATGCTCTTCTCCACGCCAAACTGCCCGACGATCTCGTTGTTGAGATAGCCGAGCTGCTTGTAGTCCTGTGCCTGTGTATCGAGGATCAAGCCGAGGTAGCCAACGACATGGCTGGCCAGCGGCGCATACGGGTAGACACGGCTCCAGTCCTCGTCGCCGCGCACACCGGGGAAATCCTCGCTTCGGCTCTCGATTTGCAGCACGACGTCTTCGGGCACGTCCTCGGCCAGCGGCAACGGCAAAAAGTTGCTGTACCGGCCGCTCTGGTAGCGCAACTCCATCTCCTGCACCGACACGTTGACCAGGCCGGACAGGCGGGTGAACAACTCCGTGCGATTCGATTGCTTGCGAATCACCGACCGATCGACCGTGACGGTCAGGAGCCGCCGGTTGTCGGCCATGATGCGACCCTGCACATCGAAGATGCGTCCGCGCTCGGGCACCAACAACTGCGTGCGGGTCTTGCTGACCGAGACCTGTTGCTGGAAGGTCTGGCGTTGCACCGTCTGCAAGAACCACAGGCGCGTGCCAACGGCGCCGAGCAGGACGACAGCTACAAGGGCCAGCACCCCGAGACGAGCGGCGCGCTTGTCAACAGCCATGGCGCCATTGTGTCTCGTGAGCTACCGCCGGTGGGCGCAGGCGCTTCATCGATTGATCGCCTTCCACGTCTTCTTGCGGATCGCCAGGCACCATCTGCTCAACGGAATGAACAGCACGGACAGCACACCACAGGTGATGGCGATCACCGGCAGAATGGTGGACAGACGCTGGCCGTGCCAACCGCCGTCGCTGACGAAGGTGGAAACGATCGGAACGGTCAACTCCCCCACTGCGCCGCCGAGCGCGACGAACGCCATCGACAGCCACCAGTGCGGATCGACAGCGACCACGTTGACCACGCCCGAGACATATCCCGCCAGCCCGTAGGCAAGCGCATGTTGACCCAGCGGCGAACCGGTGCCCAGGTCGAACATCAGGCCGACCACGAAACCGAACCACGCCGCCCGATCCGGGCCACCCGCAACTCCTGATGCTGCGCAGAGCGCCAGGACGATCTGCGGCACGACGCCCCAGAGACGCATGTTGGGCATCACGACGCGCTGGAGTGCGATCAGCATCAGAGCGACCGGGACCACGCGGAACGTGGGGCGTCGGAGCAGCGCATCCACGTCAGCGAGGAGGCACTTCTGAAGGAGGTCGGTACAACACGACCTGCACAAAATTGAGTTGCGCCAGATCGGCCGCCAGCCTGATCTCCAACAGCGGCCCTGCCGAACCGGGGCGCCGCACGATGTTGATGACCTCGCCGATGACGATGTCGGGCGGTGCGAGGCTCTTCGAGCCGCCGGTCGTGGTGACCACGGCGCCCAGGTTGATGGACCCCTCGGCGACGAAGCGCATCGCTGGCAACTTGCCGATACCCCGGCCCTCGAACCCGCCGGTCTCGCGTTGCACCACCAGCATCGTGGTGGTGGTCACTGCGCCGGGCACCGCCGATGTGGTCGTCGTGCTGGACAGCGCGGCGGTGGTTGTGGGCGAGGCGCCGTTGACGCCCGGCACCATGCTGAGGGGCATCGTCGAGGTCGTGGTGGTGGAGAGGTCAGCCACCGGGATGCCGCTCGGGGTGGTCTGCTCCGTGTTCGACGATGTCGGCAGGTCCGCTGCTGCGGACACTTTGGCCTCGATTGCGTACTCCTGGTCGGTGGCCAGCAGCACCACGCTGCGATTGTCGTACACGGCAGTGATCTTCCCGACGAGTCCGGCGTAGTTCACCACCGCCATGCCCACCAGGATGCCGTCGTTGCTGCCCCGGTCGATTTCGACGGTCTGTCGGTAGTTGCCGGGGGACTCGCCCACGACACGGGCACTGACCGTGGGGTACTTGGCGGTGAGGCCGTTCAATGTGAGCAGTTCCTGATACTCGGACACAATGGCGCGCGCCGCGAGTTGGTCGCCCTTCTGCCGGGCGATCTCGTCACGGAGGCGTTCGTTCTCGCGCTCGAGATCCTGATAATCAGTTGCCCCGTGCCACATGTTGCGGATCGGCGTCGCCACCACCCGCCCAGCAGTCTCGAACGGTGACAGCAGCTTGGCAAAAGCCGAACGGGTGCGGTCGATGATGGAGTTGCCGCGCAGATCGACGGTCAGCAGCAGGACCGACGACAGCACGAGCAAGACGATGGCTCGACGACGACTGACTGAGTAGATGGGCACAGTGGAAGAGCGCGGCGACGACTAGTCGTCGCCGCTCTGGGACAGCAAGCCGCGCATGGCATCGATGTTCTCGAGCGCCCGCCCGGACCCGATGACGACGCTGAACAGCGGTTCGGCAGCGATATGGATGGGCATCCCGGTTTCGTGCGAGAGGCGCTGGTCGAGGCCGGCAAGCAGGGCGCCGCCGCCGGTGATGGTGATGCCCTGTTGCATGATGTCGGCCGCCAGCTCGGGCGGGGTCTTGTCGAGCGTGGTCTTCACGGCATCAACAATGGCAGAAACTGGCTCGGCAATGGCTTCGCGCACCTGTTCGGTGGTGATCTCGAGCGTGCGCGGAAGCCCGCTGATGAGGTCGCGTCCGCGGATATCGGCAGTGAGTTCCTCGTCGAGCGGCCATGCAGACCCCATGTGGATCTTGATCTCCTCGGCCGTACGTTCGCCCACCGCGAGGGAGAACTCCTTCTTCAGGTACTGCAGAATTGCCTCGTCGAGTTCGTCGCCGGCAACACGCACCGACTGCGCCGTCACGATGCCACCGAGGGAGATCACGGCCACCTCGGTGGTACCACCACCGATGTCGACGATCATGTTGCCGCTCGGTTCGTGGACCGGCATATCAGCGCCGATTGCCGCCGCCATCGGCTCTTCGATGATGTGCACCGGCTTGCGCGCACCAGCGAATTCGGCGGCGTCCTGCACAGCGCGTTGCTCGACTCCCGTGATGCCCGACGGCACACAGATGACCATGCGCGGCTTGCTCCACTTGCTGGCGTGCACCTTTTGGATGAAGTAGCGCAGCATCTTCTCGCACACATCGAAGTCGGCAATGACGCCATCTTTCAACGGCCGGACAACCTTGATGTGGCCGGGCGTACGTCCCATCATCCGCTTGGCCTCGAGCCCGACCGCCACTGGTCGTCCGTCGTTGATGTTGATCGCTACGACGGACGGTTCGTTCAGCACGATGCCCTGTCCACGGGCATAGATCAACGTGTTGGCGGTGCCAAGGTCGATGGCCAGATCGCGCCCGAGGGCGAGCGGATTGTTGCGTGCCATGCTGAAACCTTCCGAAGCATCGGTGCCGTTCGGACGCATCCTAGCGGGCTCGCGGTTTGTTACAGATTCGGGAAGAAAATGCCAATCTCGCGGGTGGCGGACTCGAGCGAATCGCTGCCATGCACGAGGTTCTCGGTGAACAGAATGCCGAGATCGCCACGGATGGTTCCTGGCGCTGCCTTGCGCGGGTTGGTGGCGCCGACGAGCGTGCGCACGACCTCCCACGTGTCCTCAGGGCCCTCGATGACCATGGCCACCACCGGACCACGAGACATGAACTCGACGAGCTCGCCGTAGAAGCCCTTGCCCTGGTGCTCCTCGTAGTGGCGGGCGAGGATGTCGGCATCGAGTTGGCGCAGTTCCATCGCAGCGATGGTGAGGTTCTTGGCTTCGAAGCGGCTGGTGATCTCGCCGATCAGGCCACGTTCGACGGCATCGGGCTTCAACAGGACGAGTGTGCGATCAGACATGAGAGCCAAGGCTACGGCGGCATCGCGTGATCCCCTACTGATCGGCGTCAGGCCATTCTGCGGGCGAGCATGAACGGGCGGGCTTGACCCACCACGTACATGGAACCCGACACCACAATGGCATCATCGACTCCGGCCATGTCGAGCGCCCGCTGGCATGCGGCCGTCACCGAGGCAACCTCGTACACGTCGTCACAACCCACGCCCCGCGCCGCCGCGAGTAGCTCGCTGGCGGGCAATCCGCGCGGCGAGGGCGCTGTGCAACACAGCACCACATCGAACTCGTCAGCGCGCAGGGCGCCGAGCAGTTGCGCCGGATCGCGGCCACGCAGGCAGCCGACGATGAGGATGCGCCGGCCCTCGGGGTGGAAGTCCTCGAAGAACACCTGCGCACAGGTGTCGGCCCCCGCCGGGTTGTGCGCACCGTCGACGATGACAAGCGGCAGGTGGTTCAGCACTTCGAAACGGCCCGGCATGACCACACTCT
>WLMZ01000152.1 GCA_009726095.1 Actinomycetota bacterium | reverse complement strand
TCGGCGACCTGGCTGTCCTCGATGACCTTGAAGACGATCTCGTCGAGATATGGCAGCTGTACGCCGTTGGCGTCCTTTTGCCAGTAGTTCGGATTTCGCTTCGCCACGAGGGAGTCGCGCGGTGCGAAGCTTTCCACGATGAACGGTCCGGAACCCACGGGCATGGCTGCCTTGGTGGGATCGGCCTTCACTTCGTCGAGCCACTTCGGCGAGGCGATCAGGCCCCACTGGGTGCTGAAGGCCTTGTCGAAGCCGGGCCACGCCAATGGCTTGGTGACATCGCCGTTATCGCCGGTGAAAACCGTGAAGCTGAGGTCGTCATTCTTGATGATCTTCAGCTCCATCTTGGCCGGGTCGGCCGCTGAGGGAACCTTGGCCACGTCGCCGAGCGCCTTGCCGATGAGCAGGCCGGTGCCGGAGTCCTCGAGGTTGCGGATGACCGCGTCTGCGTTCACCGGGGTGCCGTCGGTGAAGCTGATACCGCTGCGCAGCTTCACGGTCCATTCGGTGAATGCGGCGTTTGGCTCGATGCTCTCGGCCAGGAACGGGTGAACCTTCTGGTCGGAGCCGATGACGGCTACCGGATCGAAGAAGGCGTGGGCCCGTTCGGTGCAATATGCGTCGCACTGCATTGCTGCTGGTGTCCACGGGTTGCCGACTTCGGCCTCACCGCTCATGATCAGCTTGCCGCCGGATACGGCGGTCTTGGCCGGCTCGGTGCCCTCGGTGGTGCCCTTGGTGGTGCCGGCCGAATCGCCGTTGTCGTCTTTCTTGCTGCAGGCTCCGGCAAGCAGTGCCAGGCTCACGAGCGCTGCTGCGAGCGTGAGACCTCTGCGGCGTGGTGTTGTTCGATCTGTTGTCCCCACGGACTCCCCTTTGTTGTGGTGGCGTCACGAGTGCCGCCGTGACCGCAGCGCGGTCTGGCGGAGACCCTAGCCAGAACTCCCCGCGGTCAGCACAGCTCTGCCAGACTCGCGATATGTCTGATCGTGTCTCCATCTCCATTTCCAACGGTGTCGCTGATGTCCGCATGAATCGCCCCGACAAGCGCAACGCGCTCGATGGAGCGATGTTCTCGGCCCTCGCCGAGGCCGGCGAGCACGTACGGACCGAGGCAGGCGTTCGTGCTGTGGTGCTGTCCGGTGCCGGTGCCTCGTTCTGCGCTGGTCTCGATTTCAGTTCGTTCCAGTCGATGGCGGGCGGGGCAACGGCGAGCGATGCCGCCGACGATGGCGCTGCCGGCAACCCGGGAGCGATGAAGGCGGGACGCATCACCCACCTCGGTCAGCAGGTGGCCTGGGTATGGCAGGAGGTCCCCGTACCGGTGATCGCTGCCGTGCACGGGCATGCCCTCGGTGGCGGTATTCAAATTGCGCTCGGTGCAGATATTCGTATCGTGCATCCCGATACCAAGTTGTCCGTCCGGGAGATCCACTGGGGCCTCGTGCCCGACATGACCGGTACCCAGGTGTTGGCGGGCCTGGTCAGGCCCGACATCGCCAAGGAACTCACCTTCACGGCGCGGGTGTTCAGCGGTCGCGAGGCCTTCGAACTTGGTCTTGCTACGCGCCTCAGCGACACTCCGCTCGACGATGCACTGGCAATGGCGCACGAGATTGCCGGGCGCAGCCCGGGCGCCGTCCGCGGGGCCAAGGAGCTGTTCAATCGCATTGTCAACCACGGAGCAGCCGAGCAGTTCGCCCACGAGC
Organism: Actinomycetota bacterium; assembly: GCA_009726095.1. Taxonomy (GTDB): domain Bacteria; phylum Actinomycetota; class Acidimicrobiia; order Acidimicrobiales; family Ilumatobacteraceae; genus WLMZ01. Next base: position 3,641 of record WLMZ01000152.1, on the reverse strand, counting down.
GGCGGGTCATTGGCTCGCTCATCGGGTCGCCCAATCAGATCGAGGCCGTGATGGCCAACTTCGAGAACCGCATCCCGAACTTCCACGACGTGTGATCAGTGGCCGGAAACCACGGCTGACCACGCAGAAGGCCGACCCATCGAGAATTGATTGGTGAAAGCTCGCACGCTCCCGTAGCATTGAGGTGACCGTTCGGGCCAGCGTCGTCCCGAGCGTCCACCCAAGCCAAACCGACTTCAGTGGATGTGGACGATGCATACCAATTACCCCGCGCCCGTTGGGCTCTACGACCCGCGATTCGAACACGATGCCTGTGGTGTCTCCTTCGTCGCCAACATCAACGGTGTCGCCAGTCGCGCCATTGTCGCCATGGGCATCGGCGCCCTGTGCAACATGGAGCACCGTGGCGCCACCGGGGCCGAGGCCGATACCGGCGATGGTGCCGGCATCCTCATCCAGGTGCCGGACGGCTTCCTGCGTGCGGTCGCCGGCTTCGAACTTCCTCCCGTGGGTCAATACGCCGTCGGCCTGGCGTTCCTGCCGGCTGACGTCAGTGACGCTGCCAAGGCCATGGCCTCGATCGAGGCCATCGTCGCCGAAGAGGGCCTGAGCACTCTCGGATGGCGTGCCGTTCCCGTCGATCCGTCCTGCCTCGGGGCGAGCGCTCGTGCGGTGATGCCGAGCTTCAAGCAGCTGTTCATCGCCGACACCGCATCGGCTGCAGGGATCGATCTCGATCGCAAGGTGTTCGTGGCGCGCAAGCGCATCGAACACGAGTTGCCGGGCGAGCAGAGCACCTACTTCCCGTCGTTGTCCAGCAGGACCTTGATCTACAAGGGCATGTTCACCACGCCGCAGCTGGCGATGTTCTTCCCCGATCTGGGGGACCAGCGCATCGAGAGCGCCCTGGCGCTGGTGCACAGCCGCTTCAGCACCAACACCTTCCCGTCGTGGCCGCTGGCGCACCCGTACCGCTACATCGCCCACAACGGCGAGATCAACACCGTGCAGGGCAACCGCAACTGGATGCGCACCCGCGAGGCCCTGGTGAGCAGCGCCCTGCTGCCCGGTATCGAGCGGGCCTTTCCCATCTGCACGCCCGGCGGCTCGGACTCGGCGAGCTTCGACGAAGTGCTCGAACTGCTCCACCTTGGTGGCCGTTCGCTGCCGCACGCGATGCTGATGATGATCCCGGAGGCCTGGGAGAACAACGACATCATGGACCCCGCCAAGCGGGCCTTCTACCGCTTCCACTCCTCGTTGATGGAGCCGTGGGACGGCCCGGCCAGCGTTGCCTTCACCGACGGCACCGTGATCGGTGCTGTCCTCGACCGCAATGGGCTGCGACCTGGCCGCTACTGGGTCACCGACGACGACCTCGTCGTACTCGCCAGTGAGAGCGGCGTGATCGACATCGATCCGGCGCGCATCGTGAAGAAGGGCCGGCTGCAGCCCGGGCGCATGTTCTTGGTAGACACCGCTCAGGGACGCATCGTGTCCGATGACGAGATCAAGGGCGCACTCGCCAGCGAACATCCCTATCAGGATTGGCTCGATGAGGGGCTCGTCGAGCTGAGCGATCTCCCCGAGCACGAGCACGTCGAGTTCAGCCATTCCAGTGTGCTGCGCCGCCAGCAGGTCTTCGGGTACACCCACGAAGAGCTCAAGGTCATCGTTGCGCCGATGGCCAGGGCCGGCGCCGAGCCGATCGGGTCGATGGGCACCGACACGCCGCTGGCCGTGCTCAGCGATCGTCCCCGGCTGCTGTTCGATTACTTCCAGCAACTGTTCGCGCAGGTCACGAACCCGCCGCTCGATGCCATCCGCGAAGAAGTGGTCACCGCGGTTGGCTCCACGATCGGGCCGGAGCACAACCTGCTCGCCCCCGGTCCCGAGAGCTGCCGCCAACTGGTGCTGCCGTTCCCGGTCATCGACAACGACGAGCTCGCCAAGATCGTCCACATCAACGACGATGGCTCGCACCAGCAGCTGAAGTCCGTGACGATCAGCGGTCTCTACCGCGTGGCGGGAGGGGGCCTGGCGCTGCGCCGGGCGCTTGACTCCATCCGCTCAGAGGTCAGCCGAGTAATCGCCGACGGGGCGCGCATCATCGTGCTCAGCGATCGCAACAGCGACGACGTGCTCGCCCCGATTCCATCGCTGCTGCTCACCGCTGCCGTGCACCATCATTTGATTCGTGAGAAGAAGCGCACGCAGGCAGGCCTGGTCGTAGAGTGCGGCGACGCCCGCGAGGTGCATCACATGGCGCTCCTCGTCGGGTATGGCGCGGGCGCAATCAACCCGTACCTGGCGTTTGAGTCGATCGAGGACATGATCCGTGAGGACCTCAACGGCCTCGGTGGCATGGACCCGCACCTGGCGGTGAAGCACTTCATCAAGGCCAGCGGCAAGGGCGTGCTGAAGGTCATGTCGAAGATGGGCGTCAGCACCGTTGCCTCCTACACCGGCGCACAGATCTTCGAGGCCATCGGCCTCGGCCAGGACCTTGTCGGCGAGTACTTCACCGGTACGGTCAGCCGTCTCGGCGGGATCGGTATCGACGAGATCGCCCAAGAGGTCGCAGCCCGCCATGCTCATGCCCATCCCACCCGGCCCGAGGAGCGCGCCCACCGCAAGCTCGAACTCGGTGGTGAGTACCAGTGGCGCCGCGAGGGCGAGGTGCACCTGTTCAACCCGGAGACCGTGTTCAAGCTGCAACATGCCACACGCGCGAAGCGCTACGACATCTTCAAGCAATACACGAACCTGGTCGACGATCAGTCCAAGAAGCTCGCCACCCTGCGCGGGTTGTTCGAGTTCAACGACGGTGAGCGCACGCCAGTACCGATCGACGAGGTTGAATCCGTCAGCGACATCGTCAAGCGGTTCTCCACCGGAGCGATGAGCTATGGCAGCATCAGCGCCGAGGCGCACGAGACGTTGGCGATCGCGATGAACTCGATCGGGGCGAAGAGCAACACTGGTGAAGGTGGCGAGGACAGCGAGCGCCTGCGGGACCCGCAGCGGCGCAGCCGGATCAAGCAGGTGGCCAGTGGACGTTTCGGTGTCACCAGCGAATACCTGGTGAACTCCGACGACATCCAGATCAAGATGGCCCAGGGCGCCAAGCCCGGCGAGGGTGGCCAGTTGCCCGGGCACAAGGTGTACCCGTGGATCGCCAAGACGCGTTACAGCACGCCTGGCGTGGGCCTGATCAGCCCGCCGCCGCACCACGACATCTATTCCATCGAAGACCTCAAGCAACTCATCCACGACCTCAAGAACGCCAACCCTGCCGCACGTATCCACGTGAAGCTGGTGGCCGAGATGGGTGTGGGCACGGTCGCCGCCGGCGTCAGTAAGGCCAAGGCAGACGTGGTGCTGATCAGCGGCCACGATGGTGGCACCGGTGCTTCGCCGCTCACGTCGCTGAAGCATGCTGGTGGACCGTGGGAGCTCGGCCTGGCCGAGACCCAGCAGACGCTGCTGCTCAATGGTCTACGCGACCGCATCGTGGTGCAGGCCGATGGCCAGCTCAAGACCGGGCGCGACGTGGTCATTGCGGCGCTGCTCGGCGCCGAGGAGTTCGGTTTCGCCACGGCACCGTTGGTGGTGAGCGGATGCGTGATGATGCGCGTCTG